>MNUV01000016.1 GCA_001871235.1 Candidatus Falkowbacteria bacterium CG1_02_41_21 | reverse complement strand
AATGTCAGAAAGAAATGATCCTAACTGAGATCACCTATCGTATCAGAGATGGTACTTGGTGGACTACATTTGTTTAGGGACATAGAACAATCGACAATTATCGGTCTAATTTGTTGCGAGAAGAATCAATCAAATTGGACAGTTTGACCCTTTAGCCACAAGAAATGATTCCCGTCCGACTTAAACTTATTGGTTGGACTGGACCAAAACTAAAAATTCGACCGACTCCAGCCACAAATTGAGTCTTTTTTATTGAGGAAAGAAAAAATGATAATTCCTTAACAAAACAAAAAAACATCCCTGTGAGAGATGTTCTTTTCGATATGTAAAACGGAATAGATTAACGTTTGGACCATTGGGGAGCTTTGCGAGCTTTTCTAAGACCCGGTTTCTTTCTTTCCACTTCGCGCTTATCGCGAGTGAGCAATCCGGCGGCGCTTAAGACTTCCCGATATTTTTCATCAAACTTCAATAAAGCGTGGGAAATGCCATGTCGGACGGCTTCTACTTGACCGGATTTACCCCCGCCGCGAGTGATAATAGAAACATTAAAATCACGTAAATGACTGGTCAATTTCAAGGCCGAAGTGGCATTGGCGGCCGTATCCCCGGGGAAATATTTGCTTAATTTTAGACCGTTAACAATCATGGCGCCTTTACCGTTTTCATACAGACGAACTTGAGCCACGGCAGTTTTGCGGCGACCGATAGCTTGAATATATTTACCGGAAAAATCAGCCGCTTCGCTTTTCTTTTCCACTTCTTTTTCCTTGTCCTTAACCGTCGGCTTCGCGGCTTTTTTTACAGTCTTTTTTTCTACCATATTATTAATCGTATTTTATTTAATAATTAATCTTTTCATCATAGCGGGACGCAATCTGGTGGGAGGCAGCATTTCTTTGACCGCTTTTTGCAAAACCAACGCCGGTTTAGTCTTCATCACATCGCCCATTTTCTTGGTGCGTAAGCCCCCCGGATAACCGGTGAAGCGATAGTACAGCTTCTGATTCAATTTTTTTCCGGTAAACTTGGCCAATTTGATATTAGACACCTCCACAATATCACCCTCATCCAAATGAGGTTGATAAGTAGCCTTATTTTTACCCCGCAATAGAGTGGCTATCCGAGTGGCTATCCGACCGATGGTTTGATCGGTGGCGTCAATTTTATGGAGTTTTCGTTCAATATTTTTCATAGTATTAAAATTATCAGACCAGTTCTAACTGGACCATCTTAGCGCCGTCACCCTGGCGATTTCCGAGGCGAACGATGCGAGTATAGCCGCCGTTTCTAGTTTTATATCTTTCTCCTAAAACTTCCATGGCCTTCTTAATCGCATTCTTCTGAAGAAGAACCTGAATCAATTTCCGGCGAGAAGTTAGGTCACCGGCCTTAGCGATAGTGATTAATCTTTCTACCAATGGTTTAACTGCCTTAGCTTTAGCTTCCGTCGTTGTAATTTTTTCATACAGCAAAACACTGGAAGCCATATTACGGAGCATTAACTCGCGCGCTTCTTTGGGTCGATCCAGAGTTTTTACCTTATTGTTATGTCGCATACCTTTCGGAAATTATTATATAAATTTATTTTTTAACTTTTTTGGTTTTTTTTCTTTAACCTCTTTAATTTTCTCCACTACCGCTTCTTCCTCCGCCTCAAGTTCAACTTCTTCTTTGACTTCCGGGCCGGATAATAGAGCATTGAATTGATCAATTAAAATTTGAACTGATTCTTTAAAAGCTTCCTCGTAAGTGATAGTGCCGTCGGTTTTGATATTAATAATCAGTTTGTCCCAATTGGTCATTTTACCGACACGAACATTTTCCACATTGCTGGAAACAGCTAAAATTGGGGAAAAAACGGCATCAACCTCAATAAAACCGATTTCATTGCTGGCCTTCTTATCGCCTTCGGACATTTGATAACCGCGTCCGGGTTGGATATAAATTTCCATATTCAAATTACCGGCCGGATTGGTGATATTAGCCAACACTAACTCGGGATTAATAATTTCTACCTGGCTATTTTTAGTGATATCGGAAGCTTTAACGGCTTTCTTGCCGGAAACTGATAGCTCCAATTTAATTTCTTCCTCGCTATGCATTTTAAAACGAAGCTGTTTTAAATTTAAAACAATCTCTAAAACATCTTCTTTCACATTCGGAATAGCCATAAATTCATGGCTGGCACCTTTGATTTTGACGCCAACCACGGCCGCCCCCGGTAAAGAAGACAGCAAAACTCGACGTAAAGAATTACCTACAGTCATGCCATAGCCGGGATATAAAGGTTCGACAATGGCGCTGCCCTCATGCAATTGAGCACCGTCTTTAAATTCAATTTTTTTAGGTAGAGAAATTTTTTCCATAAATAAATTGTTAAATTGTTGAATGTTAAATTATTTTTAAAACAATTTAGCAATTTAACAATTAATTAATTATTTTGCTGCCCCCCAATGATTATTTAGAATAGAACTCAATGATCATCTGAACATTTATGTTCTTCGGCATATCATTTTCTCCCGGTTCATGCAAAACTTTAATCGAAAGGTCGGCCGCGTTAAAATGCAACCAACTGGGAAGTTCCACTTTTTTCATCTTTTCTCCTAAATCTCTGAAAAAACGATTCTTAGAACTAGCTTTCTTGATTTTAATGACATCCCCGATCTTCACGGTAAAAGACGGCACATCAACTTTATGATTATTAACGATAAAATGGCCATGGTTAACCAATTGTCTGGCCTGAGTATGGGAAGCGCCCCAACCGGCATGATGAATAACATTATCTAAACGCATTTCTAAAAATTTCAAAAAGTTTTTACCGGTATCGCCAGTTTGTTTCCGCGCCTTGTCAAAAGTCAAACGGAATTGTTTTTCCATCAAACCATAAATCTTGCGCGCTTTCTGTTTTTCCGCTAATTGCAAACCATAATCGCTGGAACGTTTTTTGCCTTTGGGACCATGCATTCCCGGAGCGTAATTACGAGTCACCAAGGCGCATTTAGGCGTACTGCAACGATCACCTTTTAGAAGTAATTTTTCTCCCAAACGGCGGCATTGCTTACATTTTGGCGCTAAATTTTTTCCCATATAATAATTTTATATAAATAATTAACTAAACCCGTCTCGGCTTCTTCGGCCGGCAACCGTTATGTGGAATTGGCGTGACATCCTTAATGGCAGTAATATTCAAACCATTGGCATTTAAAGCGCGAATGGCCGCTTCCCGACCAGTACCGACACCGGAAACATAAACTTTAACCTCTTCCAAACCGTATTCTTCCCGGGCTTTCTGCACCGCAATCTTGGTAATAATTTGAGCGGCATAAGGCGTCGCTTTTTTGGCGCCCTTGAAACCGGCTAAACCGGCGCTAGCCCAAGAAATAACATCGCCATTATTATCAGCCAAAGACAAAATGGTATTATTATAAGTCGCATTAATAAAAGCCTTGCCCGACTTAACGGTCTTGGCCACTTTTCGCTTCTTTTTCTTAACCAATTTTTTCTTGGCCCTGGCTTGTTTATTTTTTTCTAATTTTTGCTTGATTTCTTCCGACAATTCTTCATCGGCGGACATAATCTGAGTCGCGCTTTCCTCAACTTCATCATCCTCATCATCAAGACTCTCCGCTGCTAAAGCGTCGTCCTCACTGATTTTAGGAGTGGCTACGGTGGTAACTTCTTCCTCCAGTTGTTTCTTTTCTTCGGTCATATTTAAATTTTTATTTTATTATTTTAAATTATTAGGTCTTCTGGGCAGACTTAGCGCGACCGGAACCCATGGTAACCCGTTTATTACCGCGCACAGTTCGACTATTAGTTTTAGTTCTCTGTCCGCGAGCCGGTAAATTCTTGGTATGACGAGAACCGCGAAGTGATCCGATTTCTTTCAAACGTTTAATATTGCTGGCAGTATCCCGACGCAAATCACCCTCAACTAAATTATGTTTTTCAATTATTTCTCTGATTCTGTTGACTTCGTCATCGCTCAAATCTTTGACGCGAGTGGAAGGATCGACTTTGGCGCTAGCCAAAACCGTAGCGGCCTTAGTATTGCCGATACCAAAAATATAAGTTAAGGCGATTACTACCCTCTTTTCGGTCGGAATGGTTACGCCGGCTATTCTTACTGCCATAAAATTTAAAAAATTAAAATTATTAATTATTTCTGATTAACCCTGTCTTTGTTTGTGTTTAGGAGTTTTGCAGATAACATAAACTCGGCCCTTACGACGAACAACCTTGCAATCTTTACAAATTGGCTTAGCGCTGGCTCTGACTTTCATAATCAAATTATAATCTGCCCGTAACCCGGAGAAATTCGCAGCTCGGGGCGATTTTAAATTATTTCAATATTTTTATAAACGATAAGTAACTCTTCCCTTGGACAAATCGTAAGGACTAATCTGAAGTTTAACCCGATCACCCGGAAGAATTTTAATCTTATTCATTCGCATCTTACCGGATAAATGAGCTAAAATTTCATGACCATTGGCGAGAGTGACCTTAAAAGTGGCCGATGGCATTAATTCTAAAACTTCTCCTTCGGTTTCAATGAATTCTTTCGAATCCAAAACCGGGTTTTCTTTGTTTGACATTAACGCAAAAAAAATTGATAAAGACTTAAAAAGCGTATGGCTGATACGCCCCTACCTTATCAAAGTTTATTTCCTAAAAAATTATTAATATTTTAGCTTAATCTAATAATGCCCTTATTATAACCAGGTCATGCCCCTTTGTCAAGGGGATAATTACGAAAATAGCCCCAGTCTTGACACATCGGTTAAAACGTTTTAAACCCTTCCTTTTATCAGATTCAAAGCGTCCGATTTTGAAATGCCATATTCGGTGATAATACCGGTAATCAATTTATGAGGGGTAATATCAAAAATAGGGTTAAACGATTTGGCTCCTTGGGGCGACACGGGCTGATATTTATAGCGAATATCGCGTAAAATTTCGTCTCCGCTTCGTTCTTCAATCTTGATTAGAGCTCCAGTTTTAATGGAAAAATCAATGGTCGCCGAGACCGCCGCCACATAGAAAGGAATTTTCCACTCATGAGCCATCAAGGCCAAGGGATAAGTGCCAATTTTGTTGGCCGTATCACCATTTGAAGCTATGTGATCGGCCCCCACGATAACCATATCAACCAATCCGTGACTCATTAGATAACCGACCGCCGAGTCAATATTAATAGTGTAATCAATCCCGGTTCGCTCCATCTCCCAAGCCGTCAAACGAGATCCTTGCAACCAAGGTCGAGTTTCATCCAATCTCACCTTAATATTCTTTCCCTTCATAAGGGCCTGGAAAATCGGGGCGGTCGCCGTCCCAAACCAAATAGCCGACAAAGATCCGGCATTGCAATGAGTCAAAATAGTCATACCGGATTTAATCAAAGTATTGCCATATTCTCCGATTTTCAAATTATGGCCGACTCCTTGCTCCAATATATTTTTATAGCGATGCTTGATTTCCGCTTTCATTTTCAAAACGGAAGTAATTTCCAAATCAGCCAGAATAGTTTTAACTCCCCAAGCCAAATTAACGGCTGTCGGTCGAGCCTTGATAATTTCCTTAGCAATCTTTTGAAGATATTTATAAAAATCAGAAGCATTATTTTTTTTATAACTATAACCAGCCAAAAAAATCCCGCCCGCTCCGACCGCACCAATGGCCTGAGCACCTCGAACCTGCATTTCTTTGATTGCACTGATGGCATCAGGATATTTTTTTAATTTCAAAAACTTCAATTTGCCTGGCAACTTAGTCTGATCAATGATCAGCACATGGTCGGATCTCAGTTCCACTGTCAAAGGTAATTTCTTACGCAGATAATTTAAATTTTTCATGATATTTAGTAATAATGTCTAAAGCATTTTTAATATTCTTTCCCAAAGCAATGACGCCATGATTCTCTTGCACGATATATTCATGGGTTTTAGCGACTTGTGCTACGGCTCGAGCCGATTCCATGGTGCCATAAGAATAAGGCTTCAAGAAAGCCACTTCCTTGAATCGTTGTTTGCTCTTAAGGACCAAGAAATCATGTGCATGAAAAACGCATTTTATTTCCGGTCGAGCTTGATGCACGAAATAATGCAATCGGGATTCAGAGCTCGGCTCATACTTCCCTTTGACCCAAACCGTATCTTTATCCGCCTGGACCACGAGCACAAAATCGGAAATCTTCAATGAATCAGGATGAGCGCCGGTCCTCTTGATAATCAAGCCCTCCTTGGTTTTGATGCTGATATTGCCGCCATTTTCGTCTTTCATACCCATCTTAGCAGTTGCCTTGCCGGACTTAATCATTTCCTTGATTGATTCCTTCTCCCTAATAGTCGGATGAAAATCACCGACGAAAACGATATTAAACTTGGTGCCGATATATTTCTCTTTACTCATATTATTTTTTTCCTAAAATTAGCAAAGCCTCCAGAGCGATCTTGATGGCCCGTTTTTCCATTTCCACTAATTGGCCTTGACCGCTTTTAGCTTCGCTGGAATAAAGCGCAATCTTCGCTTTGATATTCTTCTCGCCTTCGGCATCCACCACCAAGAGGATTGAACCGGCGAAAACGCCTTTGACGCGAGCTAAAGTCAAGACTGTTCCGGCCTCCATATCTTGAGCCAAGGCGCCAAACTTACTCCAAATTATTTTTCGCTCTTTATTGGCTTTAGAATAAAGCGCATCGGAACTGATACTGGGACCGACATGATATTTGGCTTTAGCCTTAACAGCCGAATCTTCCAGCGCTCTGAGTACGTGTCTATCAGCCACTCCCGGGAATTGGAGCGGGACATAGTCCAAGCAAGTATAGTCTTCGCGGATAACGCTGTCGGGAATTATGACATCACCGATTTTGATATTCGGTTGACAGCCGCCGCAAGAACCGACCCGAATGAAAGTGTGAGCCCCCAAATTAATCAATTCCTCAATGGCAATCGCCGTTGAAGGTCCGCCAATACCAGTGGAACAAATTGTCACCGACAGGCCGTGATATTTTCCGGTTACCACGCGATATTCCCGATTGAAAGAAATTTCTTTAAAAGAATCCAATTGTTTAGCCATCCGAAGCACTCGACCTGGATCGCCCGGTAGCAAAACATAAGGAGCGACGTCGCCTTTTTTACAAAGAATATGCGGCTCTAATAAAGATTTTTTAGTAGTCATATATTTATAGTGATTAATAATTAATTCTTGACACAGCGTGCATAAAAACCATTGGACCGATCCCAGTCTTCACGATCTATTTGAACAGGACCACTAACCCCTAAACGGCGGCCCCAGGCGTCTGAAGCATTGGCGGCAGTGGAAAACCACATATAAATATCAGTTCCTCGCCAAAAAGATGTTCCGCCAGTGTTAAAACCCGATAAAGATATATCAAAACCAGAGCTTCCTCCAACCCGTAATTTTGAACCAGCATTAGCGCATCCCCATAAACCATTACGATTAACATCGCAAGTATTAGGGGGATCGGTTAGATATTGCTCCAAGACACTCTGCTCAGCATCGGTGGTAATATGCCAACCATCCGGACACATTCCTTGAGCCCCGGTAGTTTCAACATATTGCATTAATTCATTCCACTGATACATCGCCCCATCAGTGTCGCAACCACCACAATTTTCTCCATCGGCACAAAGATCTGTCGACGGGTCAGGATTAACTTCATGATTATTATAACAATGCTTCTCAAACAAAGCATTGTTAGTTTGTAGGGAGCTTACCGAAATAATTGAACCGATATTCAGATTTTCCTTAAACCAGCAATAGCCCGCCAGCTCTACGATGTCATAGATACAGGTATCTCCGGTAGTGCAGACATAATTAGAATTGGAATAAGTCATTTGGGTCAAGCCACCGCAAGGATGAAAACCACAATCATTATCTAAAATACCACCAGGAGTTGAACACTTTGATCCGGAGACCAGAGACCCAGTGGTATTGCCAAGACAAAAAGAAATAGTATAGGAGGCGCCATTGCTGGTTTGGGTATAATTGAGAGCATTTTGATCGGAGGTGCAAGCTCCGTCAGCTGGAGTCGGCGCTGTCGGAATAATTTGCATATACGTCGAGGTGGAATTAGTGCTAGTAGAATATATTTGTCCGGTACTCCATTCATCAACAGTTGGATACCTATTTTTGTCATTGAAAAATAATTCCAAAGCAGTTTGGATTTGTTTCATGTCTCCGGCTCTCTTAGCATCGCGAGACTTAGCCCTGGCATTCTGCAGCGCAATAACCGAAATAGTTGCCAAGATGCCAATAATGGCAATGACCACTAAGAGCTCGATGAGAGTAAAAGCTTTTTTGCGAATCATTTTTTTAAATTATTTAATATAGTTAATTTCCCTTACCAGCTTAATACCAAAATTTTTCCAAACAGCCCCCTCGATCTTTTGTGCCAAAGCCGTAACATCTTTAGCCCGAGCTCCTCCCAAGTTAACCAGCACTAAAGGCTGTTTCTCGTAAGCACTAACCGAACCGAAAATTTTACCTTTAAAACCGCAGTGTTCAATTAACCAAGCAGCCGGAATTTTGAAGCCTTCTTCCGTCTTAAAAAATTTAACATCTGGAAACTTTTTTTGCAGTTTCTTAAATTGCGCTCCGCTAATTTCCGGGTTCTGCCAAAAAGAACCAGCGTTAGGGAGCAGAGCCACATTTGGCAACTTATTGCTTCGGGTTTCAATAATGGCATTAACCACTTCCCTGATATTGGGCTTAACAATCTTTTTGCTTTCCAAAATCTGCTTGATGTCACCGTAGTCCAGTTTAAATTTTGGCGTCTTACTTAGTTTCAGAGTAACGCTATAGATAAAATATTTATTTTTAAGTTTGTTTTTAAAAATACTTTGACGATAAGCAAATTGACAATCCGCCAATTTAAACTTTTTTAACTTCCTAGTTTTGATTTCCACCGCTTCCAGCTCGGCAAAAATATCTTTTAACTCCACGCCATAAGCGCCGATGTTTTGCATCGGAGCCGCTCCGACTGTCCCCGGAATCAATGACAAATTCTCCGCGCCGTAATAATTGTTGGCTGTGGTGTAATTAATTAGAGCTGACCACCATTCGCCGCTTAAAGCCCTAAGATAAACCGAACTATCAGTTTCTTTTACTTTTTTGATTCCCTTAATCTCATTTTTAATCACCAACCCCCTAAACCCTTTATCATTAATCAAAACATTAGAACCGCCCCCCAGAAACAGAATCGCTTGTTTATTCTTTTTGGCCCACGCCAAAGACTCCATTAACTCTTCCAAACTAGAGATGGCAACAAAGAAGTTGGCCTCGCCGCCAATCTTGAAGGTAGTATATTGATCCAGTTTAATTTTCTTTTGGATGTTAATCATAAAAATTACTTAATTTCTCCCAAATTTTGCAGTTTTAATAATTTAGCATAGAGTCCGCCATTAATCTGCGATAATTCCAGGTGACTGCCATCTTCCACCACTCGTCCGCCCTCTAATACTACAATTTTATCAGCTTTTTTGATAGTACTCAAACGATGAGCAATAATAATCATGGTGCGGCCATGACTGATTTTTTCCATGGCATCCTGAATTAATACTTCGCTTTGACTGTCTAAATTAGAAGTGGCTTCGTCGAAAATTAAAACTCGCGGATTGGCTAAAATCGCCCGAGCGATTCCAATCCTCTGCCGTTGGCCGCCGGATAACTTCACCCCGCGTTCACCAACCACAGTCTTATATCCGTCTTCCAGCTTAACGATAAACTCTTCGGCGTTGGCAATCCGGGCCACCACTTGAATTTCCTTGAAGCTGGCTTGGGGTTTGGCGTAAGCGATATTTTCCGAGACACTCAAATCAAAAATTTCCACTTCTTGCGGCACGATGGCAAAAAATTTCCGGAAAGCTTGCAAGTTATAATCCCGCAAATCTTTGTCGTCCAAGAAAACACGACCGACTTGAGGATCATAATGACGATAAAGCAAACGGGCGACGGTGGTCTTGCCCCCGCCGGAAGGACCGACGAGTGCCGTCACGCAACCGGAATTAATTTTAAAATTTAATTTTTTGACTGCCGGATTATCATTGTTGCCGTAGCTAAAAGAAACATTGGCAAATCTAATTTCGCCCTGAATATCTTTCGGTTTGTACGCCCCGGGCTTATTAACAATCTCCGCCTTGGTATTAAACAAGGCGAGGAGACGATTAACGCCTTCCCGACCTTCTTCCATTCGATCATAAAAACGCGACAGGCGATCCAAAGAAGAATAAGCTTTTTCACTGAGCGTAAAAACAAAAATCAAGGTACCGACGCTCATTAAATTCTTATAAACCAAATATATTCCCAGAAATAAGACCGTGGCGCGGCCGATATTAACAATCAAGTTCCGTCCCAAACCAATCTTCATCATCCAGCCCCATTGCTTATCTTCATTTTCCCGCACATGAGTTTTGACGACATCAAATTCCCTCAGTTCCCGCTGTTCCTGCACAAAAGACTGGACCGCATTGATATTAATAATGGCCTGACCCATTTTACCGGAGGCTATTTCATAATCCTTGTAAATTGCCTTCCGAACCGGATGCATCTTCTTGTTGGCTTGATAAGTAATCAAAATATAAAGCGGGGCAAAAAACAAAAGTGACAAACCAATTCGGAAGTCAACGTAAAACAAGACGACCAACGTAAAAAGCAAACGAATGACGGTCGGAAAAACCTCCCAAAACATATTATTTAGAAACTGAGAAATTCTATCAATACCTCTTTCAATTTTCACAATCTTGCTACCGGTATTTTCTTTTTCGTGATAGCCCAGCCCCAAGTAAACTAATTTCTGCTGCGCTTTGATCCCCAAGACATATTCCACCTCCACCAATAACCGCAAAATCCGGCGGTCGTTAAAATAAGCAATCAAGGCTTGGACTTCCCCGGTCGCCAGATACAAAACAATTAATTTTAAAATAAACCACACTTGCGTCACATTGAAACCAGTCAAGCTATCAATCACTATTTTTAGAACATAAGGACTGATCAAATCTAAACCAGCCAACAGAATGGTGGTTAAAACAATAAACTTAAAAAATTTCTTGAATGGTCGCAGCAGTTTCCATAGCTCCACCCAAAAACGACCCCAAGGAATAATTTCCGGCGGGACAATTTTGGGATTAATCTTTTTAGGCATAAAACTATTTCTTTAACAAATTCTCCCCAATGCGGAAAACATCGCCGGCCCCCATGAGCAACACCAAATCATTTTTAGTGACCTTAGCCTTGAGATATTCCGTGACCTGCTCTAAGGTCGGGATATGACTAATTTTTAAATTGGGAGAATTCTTTTTTATCTTTTGGAGCAAATCCAAACTGGAAACACCGCCTTGTTTTTCCCGGGCCGAACCATAAATATCCAGCAAAATCAACTCGTTGGTATCATTGAAACTTTGAGAAAAGCCCCCCAGAAGAGCCTTGGTGCGAGTGAAAGTATGGGGATGAAAAACGGTAATAATATTACTCTCAGCATACATCGTTCGCACTCCAGCGAGTGTCGCTCTAATTTCCGTGGGATGATGGGCGTAATCGTCAATAATCAAAGCTCCCTGATATTTCCCCAAAAACTGTAGTCGTCTTTCCGTCCCCGTAAAAGACAGAACCGTTTTTTTAATATCAAAAAAATTCATTCCCAATTTCTTGGCAGTGGCAATCACTGCCAGAGAGTTATAAACATTATGCTCGCCGGAAAGCAGGATAGACCAACGACCCAAGTTTTTTCCCTGCTCCCATACCGAAAAATATTGGCGGCCATTTTTGACGGACAAATCAGTGGCGCGATAATCCGCTCCTTTGTTATGCAAGGCATAAGAAATTTTTTGGCCCCGGCAGTCAGCCGAAACTTTTAAAACTATTTTGTCGTCAGCGTTAAACACCAAGAATCCTTGACTGGGAATTTTTTTTATAAACTCGGCGAACACCTTGACGTAATCTTTCTCGGTCTTGAAAAAGTCGGGATGATCATAGTCAATATTGTTAAGCAGAACTCCTTGCGGGAAAAAATATTGTAATTTATTTTGGTATTCATCGGTCTCGGCCACAAAACAACGGCTGCGGCCCTTCAAGATATTACCTTTAAACTGCGGGACCGCCGCCCCCACCAAAACATTGGGCGAAAGACCGCCTTTGTAAAGGACATAACCCAACCAAGCCGAAACGGTCGTTTTGCCATGAGAGCCACAAACCGCCAAACCGTCATATTGACTAAAAATTTCTCCCAAAGCGACGGCATAAATTAATAATAACGGCTTGAACTTCTTAGCTAACAAATGTTTCAACTCCACATTATTCTCCGCGTTATAAGCGCTGGAATAAACAATCAGGTCAACTTTGCTCGGAATATTCTTGACGGCAAAAGGAGCCAAAACCCCAATTTTTTCCTTTTGCAAAACCTTGGTAGTCATGAAATTTTCCGGATTGTCCGACCCGGAAACGCTTACCCCGCTCTCCGCCAAAAACTGAGCCAGCATGGTCATGCCGACTCCTTTTATCCCGATGAAATAGGCGGTTTTAATCTCTTTTCCTTTGATATTCATATTAAACATTATAACACAAAGCGGAGAAATCCCCAAAAACCAGAAAAAATAAAATATCTATTGATTTATTCTAACTTTTGTGTTATTGTTGCCACATAATAAAACAAGTCTATCTATGAGCAAACTTAGTCCCGCCACCATCAAAAGTCGCCTCAATAACATTAAGACCATCTATCAGGATTATATTAAAAAGATTGAAGACATTCGTGGTCAAGAAAGAAATATTCTGGCCAATTTTATGAAAAAAATGGAAGAAAAAAAATTAACTGAGATTAGACATTCCATTCAACCAGACTATAAATAACAAACTACCATGGATATTGAGAACCAAGCAGACAACCAAAATGAGTCTAATGAATCAATAGAATCCCAAAAAACTGAAATCAACCAGGAAGTTTTAGCGGCGGAAGCGAAGGCTAAAAAAGCCAGCGTGAAAAAGAATTATACTTCCGGCCGCGAGGCCCTCAAAGACCTCGCCCAAAAAGCCATGAAATTGGCGGCGGGCCAAGAAGCGAAAATCGGAACTATCAAAAACAAAGTTGGTAAAATGGAAGGCGAAGCGATGAAACTGATGGTTGCCACTGAAAATAAAATTGATCAAGAAGCTGGAAATTCAACAATAGAGCGCATCCCTACTTACGACACTGCCACCCCAGAAGCTCAATTGGTAGAAATGGTTCCGGCCAGTGAGAAAATTCAAAAGCGTTTTGATGCCAAAATTTCTCCCGACATGAAAGAAGCTATCGCCACTGTCTGTGGCCAAGCGTTTAACAAATGTAAATATCCCTACGCTCTCATCGGATCCAATTGCTACGTGCCTCATACTAAATACTCCGCCAAAATTCCGGACGACCTGGATGTCATTTTCGGTATCAAAGATTTGGACACAGTCTATTCCGAGATGACCAGTCTCCAGGAACAAGGTTTGGTAAAAGATTTAGGTCAAGAGGAATTAAAAAAATTCGGCGCCGAACCAAACGGTTGCGTCAAAATTCATTGCCTGATTAAAACCTCAACCGGCTGGAAAGAAATGGAAGCTTTCGGTCAATATATGCACGATGAAATTGTTAATCAAAATAAACCGACTAACGGCCTAATCAACTTAGGCGCCGAACAACAAACCGTTGAACTGGTAAACGTTAACGGCATTGACGTCCCAATCGGTAGTGAAGCTACCGCCGAAGAACTCTACCTCAAAAATACCATTAACGAATTTGCCCTGTTTGATTTGGACGGGTGGCAAAATAAAGGCAATTTAAACGCCAAAGCTCTGCAACGGATATTTAATCTAATCAATTTAGACGGTCGAGATTTTGCCAATTCCATTGATTCCGTGATTGAAAAAATCAGCCGACTAAAACCACCGACCGAACAATCTCACCTGGCCCAAGCTTCCATTCAAGAAATTTGGGACAAATTTAAAACCCTGCCCAAAAGTGGCGCGGGCTTAGTTAACCACCTGATGGAAAGGGGCGATATTAATGTTCAAGGAGAGAGCGAAAGAGCCACTAAAATTCTAACCACCGAAAAAGCCGTAGATATTATCACCAATAAAACCGACCGGACCATGCGCGTGGTCAATGAACAATATAAATATTTAGATGAACTCGCCACCGCCGTGGCCGCGACAGAAAAACCCACCCAATCAGGATTAACCGCTACCATCAGTGAATTAAAAAAAGGCATTGATCAATGCCTCGGTTTCGGTAATATGTATAAAGAATATATTAAACAAATTAACAGCGATAATAAAAATGATTTTTGCGCTTATGTCTCCATCCCCCGTCTCCGCAATCACTTCATCAAACCGGTAGTACTCAAGCTTCTGGCGCATCGAAAAAACCTCGAAGCTAAATTAACTCAATAAAAATATGACTAACGATAATAATCAAACAACAAATAATACGGCCATGGACGAAAATAACGACAAGACCCCGATTCCGGCGGTATCAAAAGAAGAATACCAGGAAACTTTGGGCCAGATGAGTCGCGCTGATATCGTGAATCAACTGATGAGAAACGGCCAATCCAGAGGAGAGGCCGAAGCTTTTGCCGATGAAGTTGAAGAAGATCGTTAAAATAAAAGTTCATTAACGATTTTTTTCAGAGCTTCATTGGCCGACTTAATAACATCCTTCGCTAAACTGCACAAAGTATCGTGCAGTTTTTTATTGGCCATGAGCTCCCTGACCTGATTGATAAAAACGTCAGTAGATAAATTTTTTTCCGATAAAACAATAGCCGCTTGGTGTTCGACAAAAATAGCCGCATTATCTTCTTGATGAGAATTTGGCATGGGAATTAAAATAGACGCTTGACCTAAAGCAGAAATTTCCGTTAAAACACCCAAACCTGAGCGTGAAACCACCGCCCGAGCTTTGGCCATAAACCATAAAACCTCATCATGGGCTATAAATTCTAGAGGTAAATAATCAGTTTTAGGGGCTAAATTTTCTTTCTTCCCCGAACCGGTGATGTGGACAACCTGGCAAAATTCCAATAACGATTTTAAACTATCTTTAATCAACCGATTGATAAACACCGAACCGGTGCCGCCGCCCAATACCAGAAGTAAAGGACGATTGGAGTCTAAGTTATATTTCTGCCAAAGATTCAGACTATTATCTATTCGCTCATTGATCGGGTTGCCCACCCAAAGCGCTTTAGGACCATAATCTTTCAAAGACTCAACAAAAGTAACTGTTACTCGCTTAGCGACTTTAGCCATCAACCTATTAGCCAGTCCGGCGCGAATATCCTGTTGATGAATTAAAACCGGAATTCGTAAACAATAGGCGGCATAAGCCAAGGGGACGCTGACAAAACCGCCGGCCGAAATGAGAAGATGAGGACGATATTTCCGCAACAAATAAAGCGCTTGGAAAAAGGCCAAAATTATTTTAAAGATATCAGCCACATTCTTGAAAGAAAAATAACGGCGCCATTTACCGCTCATAATCGGTAAAAATAAAATCTGAACCGACTCCGCCAAATATCTTTCCGGTCCGGAATTAGTCCCCACAAAAATAAAATTATAAACAGCGGGATTATCCTGCTTCAAATAATCGGCGAGCGCCAAAAGCGGGGTCACCGATCCCCCGGTGCCGCCACCGGACAACATAATTACTTTAGCCTGATTATTTGATTTCATATTTATTTACATTCTTTTAGACACCGCTCGCGTCTGACGGCTGATATTTGATAAAATTCCCACCGCGGCCATAATTGATAAGAGCGAAGAACCGCCGGAAGAAACAAATGGCAACGGCACTCCGGTCATGGGAATAAAATTCATAGTGCCGCCGATGTTTAAGACCGTCTGCACAATTATCCACGAAACGATTCCAATCGCCAAGATTCGCCCGTATAAATCGGGCGCTTTTTTGGCGATAGACCAACCGCGATAAAAAAGATAAAAATATAAACCCAATAAAAAAATGGAACCCACGAAACCCAACTCTTCGGCCACCACCGCAAAAATTGAGTCGCTCCAAACTTCCGGCAAATACATGAATTTCTGCCGGCTTTCTCCCAAGCCTCGGCCCCAGAAACCGCCGGAACCAATGGCAATCAAAGCCTGATTAATCTGATAACACTTGTCATCAACGCTAATTTCCGGATGCTTATAACACTCAATCCGGTCCATTTTGCTGGACTTAATATTCACCAAGACGACCAGACAAATCGCCGCCAAGAGCACAGCCAAGAGCACATGCCGCCACTTCCCTCCGGCTACGAAATAAACAATCAAAGAAGTCGCGAAAATAATCGATAAAGTCCCCAAATCCGGCTGTAGCAGCATCAAGCCGCCAATAATTCCCAAAATGACTATAAAAGGTCCCAGACCGTGAGAAAAATTTTCTAATTTATTTTGTTTGACCTCCAACCAAGCCGCCAAATACAGCAGGAATGATATTTTGACAAACTCCGACGGTTGCAAGGAAAAACCTAAGACATTAATCCAATTATGAGCCTTGCCATAATTAGCGGACAGGCCGGGGATAAAAACTAAAAGCAACAAGACAATGGAACCTAATAAAAAATAAAGGGCATATTTGCGCCACAGATGATAATCAATGCGAGAAAAAATAACGAAGGCCGGGATACCTAACAATAATCCCAACAATTGATGATTGATAAAATACAGGCTATTGCCCGAACGCAAATAACCGGCCACCAGCGAAGCGCTGAATAACATGACCAGGCCGAAAACTACCAAGGCCAAAGTTACCAAAGTTAACTTTCGGTCCGGAGCGTGATAAGTTTTTTTGAGAACTAATAAATCCTTGAAGGCCATGGGATTTTAATTAGATATTTTTGTCGAGCAAGAAGATCATTAAACCGACCGCGGCCATCACTCCGGCTATTAACCAAAACCGCATCACGATTTTAGTTTCCGGCCAACCGATAGCCTGGAAATGATGATGAATCGGTGAGGAAAGAAAAACTTTTTTATGACGGATTCTTTTGGACAAAAGTTGGATAATTACCGAACCGGATTCCAGCAAAAAGATAAAACCGATAAACGGCAAGATAAAAATATTGTTGGTCAAAAGAGCAATAATGCCCAGCGTCACGCCCAAGCTCATGGAACCGGTATCTCCCATATAAAAACGAGCTGGGGCGATATTAAACCATAAAAAGGCCAGCATCGCTCCCATCAAAACGCCGCAAAAGGCCGCCAAATCATAACGTCCCATGGAAAAAGCGATAATGCCGTAAGCCACATAAGAGACTAGTAAAGTCCCGCCCGCCAAACCGTCCAAACCGTCAGTTTCATTGACCGAAAAAGAGGTGGCCACTATTACCAAAACAAAAATGGGGATATACCACCAACCGATTTCAAAGTTCCCGAAGAATGGAATATGGAGCACTGACCAATCCAGTTTGAAATAAAACCACAGGGCGCCAAAGATGGCAATCGCCATATAAATTAACAAGCGATGACGCATCTTGAGTCCCCCGCCACCCATCACTCCCTTCCCCCGGACGTCTAACCAATCGTCTGCCAGCCCAATCAAAGCCGAAATTATCAAAGCTCCGAGCGGCAACAAAGTTTCCTTTTGCGTTAAAAAATTTAAGCTCTTGAAGATATCGATGGGAATAATTTGACCCAGAAAATAAAAAAACAAAATAAAAATTAATAAAGTCCCCCACATCAAAACACCGCCCATCGTCGGCGTCCCCGCTTTATGAGCATGCAATTTGCTAAAGATAGGCGTCGCCCCGTTATTTCTGATCTTCTTTCCCAGCTCATACTTATACAAAATATTAGTCAGGAGCGGTGTCCAAGCAATGGTAAAAATAAAAGCGAGAGTGGCTAAGAAAATTATTTTAATCAAATAAAAATCAATCATAATTTTATCTAAAATTAATCAAATAGACACCCAAAGCCGCCAGCAATAAAAAAATATTGGCCAAGATAGCGGAATTCCAGAGCAGATAAGACATAAACTTATAATGCTTATGCCGGACAAAAAACAGCAGTAAAACCAAATTCAAAATTATGAAACTTAATCCTAAAATCGGATTAATGAACAACTGACCCCGATGACCGACTAAATCAATCCCAAAATCAATGTTGTAATGGAGCACCGTCAAATCATTGCCCAGAGAACGATACAGTAAAATTGAGCCGAGCCAGCTCAAGAGATTTAAAATCAACCCAACCAGACCATAAATTCGAGCCGAAGGCCGATTAAAGACTTCACCCCAAGCCCCGGCCAAATTGCTTCTAAAAAGAGCCAGATTATGGCTGATTTTTCCAAGTGAAAACATAAATGATGAAAATAAATGATTAATTCTATTATCAGTTTAGCATGTTTTAAAATAATAGAAAATAATGCTATAATTAATAAACCAATATGAAAGTATTCTGCGTCATTCCGGCCTATAACGAAGCCCAAAGCATTATAGCCGTTATTAATCGGGTCAAACCGATAGTTGATGAATTAGTGGTGGTGGATGATCATTCCAGCGACCTGACCTTTGATTTGGCTCAAAGTACTGGCATTTCAGTCCTGCATCATATCATTAACCGGGGCCAAGGTGCCGCTCTTCAGACCGGTAACGACTATGCCCTATCCCATGGAGCCGACATTATAATTCACTTTGATGCTGACGGCCAATTTCTGGCGGAGGAGATTAAGGACATCGTTCAACCGATTATTTCCAATCAAGCTGATATAGTTTTCGGTTCCCGTTTTTTAGGCAAAAAATCCAATCTACCGAAATTCAAGAAGAATATAATTATGCCTCTCGCCAAAGCGATTAACAATATTTTCTTTGGCATTAATCTCTCCGATCCCCAAAATGGATTTAGAGCGATGAGCGCCAAAGTGGCCAGAGAAATCAGAATTGAAAATGATGGCATGGCGCATTGCAATGAAATTCTGATTAAGGCTCATAAAAATAAATATCGCCTCCAAGAAGTCCCCATCACTGTCATCTATCACGAGTTCGGCCAGAAATTTTCCGGCGGCATCCGCATCATCAAAGATTTAATCTATAAAAAATTAACTAAATAATATTATGTTTCAACAAGCCTTTGCCCTGCTCATCATCGTCTTTTTTCTAACCCGACTCGTCAAACAAAGACAAACCAATCAAATCACTAGAAATGAAGGCATCCTTTGGCTGATATTCTGGTTACTGGCAGCCCTCGCCATTATATTCATCAAAACCATTGACCAAGTGGTCGCGGCTTTAGGCTTCTCCGGCTCCGGCATTAATTTTCTGCTCTACATCGCCATTATGATTCTCTTCTACTTCATCTTCAAAATGCGCCTCAAAATAGTCAAAATAGAAAAAGAAATCACTAATATCACTCGCACCGTGGCCTTAAAACCAGAAAAGAAATAAATTCATTATGAAAATAGCCCAAATCGTCTGTGTCTATCCGCCCTATGCCGGTGGCATCGGAAACAGCGCCCAACAATTTGAAGAATTACTCAGCATTAACAATGAGATAACTACCTTCCATCCTAAGAACACCAAACCCCTTCTGAAACTGGGTCATGGCGCCTTCATTCCTTCCTTGTATAAAAAACTATCACACTTTGATGCGATTTTTTTACATTACCCATTTTTTGGCACCGCCGAAATTGTTTGGTTGTTTAAACGCCTAAACCCTAACAAAAAACTAGTCCTGTATTATCACATGGATGTTCAAGGACTTAATCCCCTGGCCAAAATACTGAGTCTTCCCTCTCGCCTCACCCGATCTTGGTTATTAAAAAGAGCCGACAAAATTGTCTGTTCCAGTTTTGACTACATCAAAAATAGCCAGATCAAAGATTTATATTTCGCTCATCCCGAAAAATTCGTAGAGATTCCTTTCGGCGTTGATACCAATATCTTTGCCCCCCATCATCCGCATGATAATACTCTAAAGAAGATATTATTCGTTGGGGGCCTGGATAAAGCCCATTATTTTAAAGGCATTAACAATCTCATCAAAGCCGGCGCCGAATTGGCTGTAAAAAACTGGCAATTGGTAATTGTGGGCGAAGGTGATCTAAAACCAGAATATGAATCTTTAGCCAAAGAATTGGATATCGCCGACAAAACTGTTTTTCTGGGCAAACTAGATCCGGCCGAACTAATTGCCGCCTATCAATCCGCCGCTGTCTTGGTTCTCCCCTCCATTAACTCCAATGAGGCCTTTGGTATCGTCTTGATTGAATCCCTGGCCTGCGGTACACCGGTTATCGCTTCCAATTTACCGGGGGTTAGGTCCGTCTTTAGCCACAAACAAGAGGGTTTAATCGTAGAGCCCAATAATGTTGAAGATTTAACCGACAAGCTGGAAGAGATACTGCAAGACGATGACTTACGGGAAATGATGCGCCTCAAAGCCAGAGAATTGGCCGAAAAGAAATATGACATCAATATTACCGCCAAAAGCTTGAATCAATTATTTAACTAATTATGAAAATCGGGATATTAAACAGCCTGTATCCGCCCTATCACCGTGGCGGAGCTGAAATTGTCGCTTCCATTATGGTGTCCGACCTGGCCAAGTTGGGCCATGAAGTTTTTGTCATATCCACCTGCCCAAAAGAATCCTATCAAGAAAGTAATGTCTATTACCTCAAATCAAAATACTATCAGCTCAACCAAATCCCAACACCTCTTAGAATCTTTTGGCACATACATAATCTCTTTGATTGCCGACAGAAGAACAGAGTCAAGAGAATTATCAACAAGGAAAAGCCAGGCCTGATTATCACTCACAACCTCATGGGTCTGGGACTGCAATTGCCCAAGCTATTTAAGGCTAAAAAGATAAAGCACTTCCATGTCATTCACGATATTCAATTACTCCACCCCTCCGGTCTGATGTTCTATAACCGTGAAAAGATTATCAACTCCCTGCTGGCCAAAAAATATCAAATGATTACCAGCCAATTAATGAGCTCTCCCGCCGTCGTCATTTGCCCTTCCCATTGGCTCCTTAAACTCCATGAGCAAAAAGGCTTCTTCCCTAAGTCAGTCAAAAAAACTATTCCCAACCCAATTAAGAATAACTATCAAACTAATAATAAAGAAAGAAACAGGACAGAATTCCTCTCTGTCGGTCTGGTCTCAAAACATAAAGGAACGGATGTCCTGATAAAAGCTTTTAACAAACTCCCTAAACTCAACCTGACCATTGTCGGCGATGGAGATTATCTGACCGAAGCTAAGAAAATGGCCAATAAAAACATTACTTTTTTGGGCAGATTAGATAATACCGAAGTTCAAGAATTAATGCTCCAAACCAGCGCTTTGATTGTCCCTTCCCTCTGCTATGAAAACTCTCCCACCATTATCTACGAAGCTGTCGCCTCCAAACTGCCGGTCATCGGTTCAAATCTAGCCGGAGTAGCGGAATTAATAAACCACTATGGCGGATTGCTATTTAAACCCGGCAGTGCTAACGATTTGGTAGAAAAAATTGAATACTTTCTAGATAACTACGAAGCCATAACCAGCCGCTTCCCGAAAGAACCGCTCCCACCCGATGACTATGCCAAACAAATTATTGATCTCAGCCAAAACACCGGATAAGTTCCGGTGTTTTTTGAGATTTATACCGCAAAAAGCGCTTCCTAAGATTTTGTCTTTAAATATTTTTTGGTCGCCTGATCAAAATCGGAAACATACTTCTTGTCCTGATGTTTTTTATACTCTGCAAATTGAGCCAAGGCCATATTTTCAGCTTTTTTAGCACTAATTTTCCCCGGACCATTTAAAACTTTCTTTTCACTTAATTTCAAAAACTCATCCAGCTTAGTGACCCAGTCAATCATTTTCATCGGCCTTTCATTGCTAGCCTGAAGTTCGGCGAAATCTAAATATAACGAAACGATTAAATTGAGCTGTTTCAATTCTTTAGCTGAAAGATAATTTTTGGCGACGGACACGTCATGGGTAGTGATATAATTGCCCTTAAAACTCGTTAATCCCATTAGTGGTTTCTTTCTATCAGCTCGAGCCACAACAATTTCGGCCACAGTCTGGCCGCAAACGGCATAATGCATTTTGTTTTGGACGGTGGCAAAAAATTTTTGCGTCATTTGATCGTCAGTGCGATAGTCAACGCTGGTGGCATAAATATCAGTAACTTTCTGATAAAAATTTCGCTCGCTATTTCTAATATCACGAATACGCTCAATTAATTCCTCAAAATACCGCGCCTTTTGTCCTCCCTGTTTCAAACGTTCATCATCGATAACAAATCCTTTTATAATATATTCCTTTAGTCTCTGCGTCGCCCAAATACGAAATTGTGTTCCCCGTTGAGATTTCACGCGATAACCGACGGAAATAATAACATCCAGATTATAAAGGTTGGTTGGCTTGGTAGAAAATTCGGAATTTCCGAATTTTCTCATCGTTCCCTTTAAAATCAACTCTTTTTCTTCATATATGTTCTGAATGTGCTCATTTATAGTAGACTTAGATTTATCAAAAAGGGTCGACATCTGATCCTGGGTTAACCAAACCGTCTCATCAAGCAAATTAACATCAATTTTGGCCCGACCATCGTCAGTAGTATAGATAATTATTTGATTGTTTGGCAGTTTATTGTTTTTCATATTGATTATATTATAGCAAACCAAGCATAAAATTTCCATAAACGCTCAATAAAAATTATTATTAATAATCGAACTTAGCTTCCGAGCATTCCCATGGCTTAATAGCCCCAAATAAGAGTTTAGAGATTCCCGGCTTAAATTCCCTCTTAATTTCCTGAACATTCTATTTTTAGTGGCTCGACGCAAAACCCGATGATCCGGAAAATTAACCCAGCCCAGAAAATCCAAACCCGAAGAAACCATCCGCAAAAATAATTTATTGGGGTGAAGTTCCAAATCTAGGTTATCAGACAAAAATTCCCTAATCAGATTTATTTGTTGAATCAGCCATTCCTTGTCTTCCGATAAAATAACAAAATCATCGGCATAGCGGATATAATATTTGGCCTTCAGTTTATGTTTAACGAATTGGTCAAATCTATTCAAATAAATATTAGCAAATAATTGTGAGGTTAAATTTCCCAAGGGTAGACCTTTATTATTTTCCCCCACGTGAAAACTGTTAACAACTTGCCGGAGCAACCACATAA
>MNUV01000018.1 GCA_001871235.1 Candidatus Falkowbacteria bacterium CG1_02_41_21 | reverse complement strand
AAAGTTTAAAATATTGAAACAAGAATTATTGAGATCAAAAGAAGCTGAGCTTCGAGAATTGGGCCGCACTTTAATTAACTGGGAAACGGAAATACTTAATTATTTTAATTGCCGAATTACTAATGCCTACACCGAAGGACTTCATACTAAATGCAAATTAATCAAGAGAAAATCATTTGGCTTTAGGAATGTGGAAACCTATGTCCGCAAGCTGATTTTAGGCCTTTTACCCTTCGCAATGCTCTGGAGTTATACACACTTTTCGACGTAGAGCCTACAAATAGCAAAAAGAGCCTGATTATAAGCTCTTTTTTATATATCCTCTATTTAAAATCTATATAATTCCCACTCTTTCTTTTACCTTCTTGATGGTTTCTTGGGCCAAAACCTTGGCGCAAGTAGCGCCCCTCTCCAAAACTTTGGCTACCTCTTTATCGCTAATGGCATTATATTTCTTCTGAAACTCAGTCAAAAACTTAACGACCACGTCAGCCAACCCTTTCTTAAAGTCCCCGTAGCCCTGGCCTTCATAGTCCTTCTTGATATCCTTGTAGCTTTCTCCGGTCAGTAAATGATAGATAGTCATGAGGTTAGAGAGGGCCGGCTTCTCGTTCAAATCATATTTTACTTCACTGCCGGAATCAGTCACGGCTTTCATAATTTTTTTTCGGGCCGCTTCCAGAGCGTCATTCAAAAAGATACAACCGGAATCACCCTCAGCGCTCTTACTCATCTTATTCTCCGGGTTGCTTAGACTCATAATTCTAGCGCCTTGTTTTCTAATCATCACTTCCGGCAATTTAAAGGTCGGGGCATAGTCGTGGTTAAATCTTTTGGCTAAATCGCGACAAAGTTCCACGTGTTGGACTTGATCATCTCCCACTGGAACAATGTCGGTGTTATAGAGCAGAATATCGGCGGCCATTAACACTGGATAGTCAAAAAGACCGACCGAAACACTGGTTCCATTATTTCTCGCCTTGTCCTTAAACTGAGTCATTTTGTTAAGATCAGACATTCTCGTGCTGGTACAATTCAAAATCCAAGCCAGTTCAGTGTGTTCATAAACATCGGATTGCAAAAAGATAGTTGATTTTTTGGGATTAATCCCGCTGGCCAAATAAACCCGCACAATATCTTTAGTCCTTTGTTTAAGGGTCTCCGGGTCCTGCCGGACAGTAATGGCATGATAATTAACCACGCAAAACAAGCATTCATATTTATCCTGTAGTTCCACCCATTGGGAAATAGCCCCCAAATAGTTGCCTAAATGCAAATCACCGCTAGGTTTAATGCCGGAAAATATAACTTTTTTATTATTCATATTATTAGATAGATTTGTTTTTATTGCCTTTTTATTGTAATATAATTATAGTAAAAAGACAAATTAGGCGGGCTGTAGTATAGTGGTAGTACGCGTGCATGGGGTGCATGTAGTCCCGGTTCGATTCCGAGCAGCCCGACAATAAATATTCATATGGCCAACAAAAAATCAGAGATTCGCAAATCATTCATATTCAATAAATACGTCATCATCACGCCCGGCCGAATTCTGCGGCCCCGTGACCTGAAAGAATATACTGATAATCAGCCCAACCCGGACTGTCCTTTTTGCCGGCAAAATATCAATCAAAAGAATGTGCTTGATAAAATTAAAATCAAGAATAATTCTATCATTTGTCTAAAAAATATTTTCCCGGCCGTGGCTTTAAACAACCCCAAAGCTTACGGCACCCAAGAGGTAATTATCGAAAATGCCAATCATCAAAAAAATCTAGCTGACTTCTCCCTAAAACATATCGAAGCCATATTAGAAATGTACATCAGGAGGACTAAAGCTATTGTTAAAAATAAAAAAATAGATTATATTCTTTGTTTCAAAAACCAAGGATTAAAAGCCGGGGCTTCATTATCACACGCCCACTCGCAAATCTTTGCCACTGAAATTGTTCCGGAAGACCTGCGCGAAGAAATGATTCTGGCCCAAAGACATAAAATAAAGACCGGACATTGCGCTTATTGCGATATTATTAAAATGGAAATGAAGTCCAGCCGCCAAATATATTCCGACAAATATGTCGTCGCTTTTGCCCCTTATGCCAGTCAGTTCCACTTTGAAGCCTGGATTGTAACCAAGAGACATATAGATAATATCATTGGCTTAAACCAAAACGAAAAAAGGGCTATCGCTAAAATTCTGAAACATCTGGCCCTAAAAATGCAAAAATTAAATTTATCCTTTAACTATTTTCTCCATAACGTCATCTCCGACAAACACCAGCATTTTTATATCAAAATTCAGCCCCGCGACAGTATTTGGGCCGGAGTGGAATTGGGTTCCGGGCTAGTAATCAATTCGATTCGTCCGGAAGAGGCCGCCAAATATTATCGAAAATAATTGATAACCTATGCCCATAAAATATAAAAGAAATTTATCCTGGCAACAGCCCGGCAAAAGAAGACCGGTAAAACGGAGGATAGTTGTCGGTAAAAGATATTCCAGTTCTCGCTCCAGATCAAAGAACGAGAGTTTTTGGGGGCGCTTTTTCAAAAACCATAAAATTGTTAAGGGTCTAATTCTTCTAGCCGTCCTAGGAATTCTGTCTTTTACCATTTTAGTCTTCTTCTTATCCCGCGACCTCCCCAACCCGAATCAATTAATCAATCGGGAGGTGGCCCAAAGCACCAAAATTTATGATCGGACCGGGGAAAACATTTTATATGAAATTCACGGCGATCAAAAAAGAACTTTGGTTTCTTTAAATGAAATTCCGAGCAACGTCAAAAATGCGACTGTGGCGATTGAAGACAAAAATTTTTATAAACATGGGGCTATCAGTATTTGGGCGATGGCTAGAACCGTGATTACTAATGTCATCTACGGTAAAAGCGCCGGTGGTTCAACCCTGACTCAACAATTTGTCAAAAATGCTATTTTAAGCAATGAGAAAACTATTACCCGCAAAATTAAAGAAATAATCCTGGCCCAGAGGATCGAGAAAAAATTCAGTAAAGATGAAATTCTGCAAATGTACTTGAATGAAATTCCCTATGGCTCCAATGCCTACGGGGTGGAAGCGGCTTCTCTAAAATATTTTGGTAAATCCGTTAAAGATACCAATTTGGCCGAAGCGGCAATTTTAGCGGCCCTGCCCCAGTCACCCAGCCGCTATTCTCCCTGGGGCGCCCATCAGGATCTGCTAATTGCCCGGCAACAATATATTTTAGACATTATGCAAGAACAGGGCTATATCAATGAGCCAGAGAGAGATGACGCCAAGAAAGCGGCATTGAAATTCGCCACCCCGGAAACAAATATCACCGCTCCTCATTTTATCATGTACATCAAAGAAATCCTGGCGGAGAAATACGGCGAGAAAACCATTGAACAGGACGGCCTAAAAATCTACACCACCCTGGATTTATATAAACAAAAGATGGCCGAAGAGGTGGTCAAAACAAAGAGCGCCGATTATCCCCAGAAATATAAGGCTAACAATGCCGCCCTGGTTTCCATTGACCCCAAAACCGGCCAAGTGCTGGCCATGGTGGGTTCGCGCGATTACTTTAACGAAGAGATTGATGGCCAAGTTAATATTGTCACCAGCTCGCGCCAACCGGGCTCATCTATGAAGCCCTTGGTTTATGCTGCCTTGTTTAATAAGGGCTATACTCCTAACACCATCTTATATG
This sequence comes from Candidatus Falkowbacteria bacterium CG1_02_41_21, assembly GCA_001871235.1. Classification (GTDB taxonomy): domain Bacteria; phylum Patescibacteriota; class Patescibacteriia; order Patescibacteriales; family UBA12465; genus CG1-02-41-21. Next base: position 1,757 of record MNUV01000018.1, on the reverse strand, counting down.
ACGTGATCACTAATTTCGCAGCCAGCGGCAAGGCTTATGAGCCCCATAATTACAACGGCAAAGAATATGGCCCGGTTTCCATTCGCCAAGCGTTAGCCGGCTCGCTAAACATTCCGGCGGTTAAAGCTATTTATCTGGCTGGAATCAAAAACGTTATTGCTCTGGCTCAGGACATGGGCTATACCACCCTGACCGATCCGAATCGCTATGGCCTGGCTTTAGCGCTGGGCGGCGGTGAAGTAAAAATGGTGGAACATGTTAATGCTTTTAGCGCTTTTGCCCGAGAAGGAGAAATAAATCCGATTAGCGTGATATTAAAAGTAGAAGATAAAGACGGCAAAGTCTTAGAAGAATATAAAGACAAGAAAAAAACAGTTTTGAGTTCTCAGGTCGCCCGAGAAATAAACAGCATTCTGACTGATAACGCCGCCCGAGCCTTTATTTTCGGAACTAAAAATTATCTGACCCTGCCCGACAGACCGGTGGCCGTCAAAACCGGAACGACTAACGACTACAAAGACGCCTGGACCATCGGTTATACGCCGTCTCTCGTCACCGGAGTTTGGGTGGGAAACAATGACAGCAAAGAAATGACCAAGGGCGCCGATGGCAGCGTAGTCGCCGCTCCGATTTGGAATGACTTTATGAAGCAGGTCTTAACCGGCACTCCCGTGGAGCAATTCAAGGCCATGGACAACACCAAAACCGGCAAGGCGATTATTGACGGCGACACCAACATCGGCCGCAAAATAAAAATTAATAAGGAAACTAATCTTTTGGCCACCTCCAGCACTCCGCCGGAATTAATTGAAGAAAAAACTTTTAGCGAACCGCACTGTATTCTATATTATGTTAACAAGGAAGACCCGCTCGGTCCGATACCCGGCGATCCGGCCGCTGATCCGCAATTTGATTTATGGGAATCAAGGGTAATAGCCTGGGCCAAAAAGAGCGGGCTCTATTCCACCTCGACCAATATCAACATTACCAGCCCGCAGAATAATCCGGTCTTTGAAATTACCAGCCCGCAGAATAAAGAAATTATTACCAATGATAATTTTAGCGCCACCATTAATATTATCAGCATCGCCGACAATGCTAATGTGGAATATTATATTAATAACAATTTGCTCGCTAAGACCACTTCCTATCCCTTTACGCTTAATAAAAAACTGGACTTCTTAAATAACGGCTACCACAATTTAAAGGTGCGAGTCTGCGACAGCTTTTATAATTGTTCGGAAAAATCAATTGAGTTTAATCTATTATTAGACAATAATTATCAAAACCCGCCCGCTCTCAACCTGGTTTCTCCCGCCAGCGGTTTGGCTGTCAACAGCGCCGACTTTCCCGTCAATATTAGTCTCAACTCGCCCAACCCCAACAAGATAGCTCGCATTGAATTATTCTACCTCACCGATCAAGACGAAAAACGGGCCATCAAGGTCCTGGAGAACATCAACAGCGAAGATATTTCCACTAATTGGGACAACCCACCCGGGGCGGGCAGTTATCGAGTCTATGCCGAGTTCTATGATTGGAGCGGTAATATGAGAAAAACCAATAAGGTGACGGTGATTATCAACTAACAAAAAATATTTATTCTCAATGAAACTCCACGGCCTTACGCCCGTGGTATCTCAGGGCTTACGCCCAAAAAAACCATGAACAATCATAGTTTTTTTATATTGCAAGCTTCGCTTGTCCGCTATCTTCCTTCTCTTGCATCTTGATATATTTACGAATGATTGCTTCAT
>MNUV01000026.1 GCA_001871235.1 Candidatus Falkowbacteria bacterium CG1_02_41_21 | reverse complement strand
CTTTTTTCTTTTTGATGTCAGATAATTCTTGTCCCTTGATGGCGCTATAGCACCAGCGCTTCCTAGACACCTGCAGTCTGATTTCTCGGCTGATAGTCGAGGGGCGTCTGTTTAGTCTTTGGGCTATTTGAGATGATTTTTCTTTGGCCCAGATTCCTTGGCTGATTTGTTCCCGCTCAGCGAAGGTTAGGCGGTGGTATTTAGTAGTCATATTCTTAGAATATAGACCGACCAAGGTAATTGCGCTAGTTTCTTGAGCTCAGGATTTTTTACCTTGGTGTCTTCCTAAAAATATGTTATAGTATAATCCATGATTGAATTTATTATCGAAAAATTGACTTTATTTATCGTCTTCTTCGTTAACCAACTAGGCTATGGCGGGACAATGTTGTTAATGGCTCTGGAGTCTTGCAATATTCCCATCCCATCTGAAATTATTTTACCTTATGCCGGTTTTTTAGTGAGCCAAGGACAAATGAACCTGCATTTAGCCGCTTTTATCGGAGCTTTAGGTTGTCTATTGGGTTCCGCCCTTTCCTATTGGCTGGGTCATAAACTCGGCCGGCCGCTATTATGGAAATATGGTAAATGGCTGCTACTCTCCCACCATGAAATAGCCAAAGCGGACAAATTCATTGCCCGCTATGGCGATATCATTTATTTTTTCTCCCGTCTCATGCCGGTCGTCCGGACTTTTATCTCTTTTATCGCCGGAGTCTCCCATGGTAATTGGCTTAAATTCTGTCTTTATACTTTTTTAGGTTCTTGGATTTGGAGCTACGTGTTGATCTATATCGGCCTGGTCCTGGGTAATCACTGGGATAATATCGGGCCCTGGTGGGATAAATTTCAAACCACTATTATCCTATTAATTCTGTTGGGTATCGCTTGGCATGTCGGGCGAGTTTTTTGGAATGGCCGTCAAAAAAAGGTAGAGCAAAATAATCAAGAAAACCAAGTGCATGAAGATGTCAGTGGGGTTGACGTTAAAGACAAATAACTCTCCGGCCGCAGATAATAATCCCAAACCGCCGATAGCCAGTCCCCTGGTTAGAGCAAAAAATAAAAAAAGAATTAAAGCTCCGGCCGTATATTTAACATAGCGATTTAAAATCAAAGACAGCCCCAGCACTATTTCAAAAGCGGTGACCGGAAAAACTAATAATGCCGACAAATTTAAATTAGCCATCTCGTCTAAAGCCATCTGTGGCACAAACAACCGGAAAAGACCGGCCACGCAAAACACTCCGCCCATTAATACTCTCAGCAAGATGCTGGGATTTTTTATTATTCTTAATTTCATAAATTAATAATTACCAAAATCGTATTTAACAATTTTCTTTTTTATCTTACCGCCCCACAAAGTTCTGGTTCCCATTTTTAACCATTTAATCAAAACCTTTAAATCGCCTTCCTTTTCCATCCGTCTGATGGAATATGGCAATTTAACGGTTTTAAGCAGCCGGAATTTAGCGATTTTAGCGGCCCGGGCACAATAATCATAATCTTCAGCCACAAACAAAGTCTCGTCAAAACCGGAAATCTTTTCATGGACATCCCGCCTGACAATAATTCCGGCGCCGACGGAAATTGGTCGCCAATACTGCCTGAACCAAGCGAAAAAATTATAGCCGAAAGAACAAAGACGATAAATAAATTTATCGGAATTAAAAATTAAATAAAAGCCGGCGACTCCTAAATTTCTATATTGAAATTCGCTAACTACCCGACTTAGAAATTTATCGGGCAAGACCGAATCGGCATCTAGGAATAAAAAAGTATCACCCAACGCCGCCCTGGCCCCGGTGTTTCTTTGAAATGACGGATGTCGTCTCGCATCCACCACCACTCGCACCCCCAGATCAATCGCTATTTGTCTAGTTTGATCTTCCGAGTTAGCGTCGGAAACAATAATTTCATAATCACGGAAATCTTGGCGATAAATGGAGGCCAACAACAGAGGCAGATATTTGGCTTCGTTCAAAGCCGGAATAATAATTGATAACATATTTATTTAAATAAAGTTTTAGCAAAATCCCAATACTCGGCTTGCCCATCTTTATATTTTTTATACCACCACTCGACTCCCCAGAAATAAGCTCTCTGAAAATCAACATTGATCCCAAATTGGGTATTGGCCTTGAATTGTTTTAGGTTAAATGATTTTTGCGCTTCGATCTCAGACAAATCTTTCATAAAACCGCTCGGCACCCAAGGCTCAGCCTGGAGCTCGCTGATCACTCTTTTGGCCTGAGGAATATGGGCTAAATCAGCTTTCAGGCGATAGAAAAAAGCCGGCAAGGGATAACGGACATAACCGGAATATGGACCCCAAACCACCCGATATAAAGTGGTTCCGAAAATATCACCGGCCCTTGACTCCTTCTGCCACAAACTCAACTCCCCCGAAGCCGAAATTAATATCGGCCGGGAATCCAAGCTCCGGACCAAATCAATTTCTTTTTTCAAAAAACTCAAATCCCCCTCGGGACATTTGCCGAAACTGTTCAAAAAAGGTTCATTCTCTATTTGCCAATATTCCACTTCGCTTCTGTCCCGATATCTGAGAACCACGGCTTCAATCATTTTCAAAGTGGCAGCATCTCTAAAATCTTTAGATTGATTTGAAATCCAAGCCGGGGCATGGCATTCCGGCCAACGCGGCAAACGATAGCCGATATTCAAAATAAATTCCACGTTTCTGGTTTTACCTTCATTCAACATCCAATCATAATCCGAAAAATCATATTTATCTTGATATGGCATAATTTGATCCCAATAAACCGGCAAGCGGATACTCTTCACTTTTAAATCATCGACCATAGCCAAAAAAGTGGCTGGCCAATCAAGGCCCAATTCTTCGGCCATCTTAGTGGAAAAAGTAACGCCAAAATAACCTAAACGATAATTTAAATCCTGACGGAAAGGATAATTTTTAGCCAACTTAAAAAACCACACCAGAAGCAGGGCGACAACCAAAAATATTAAAATAATAATTTGATACTTGAGTTTCATTTTCATAAAATTAGATCACGATAAAATATAATCCGACACTAATTAAAATAATAGCCAGAACCTTTTCCCGAACTGTTTTAAAAGATATATCCTCCTTAAACAATTTAGGCGACCAGACACTTAAAACCCAACCAAGGGCCAACAAAAAAGCATATTGCACGCCTTGGAGAGCGTTAATAATCGCCACCGAACCCAAAGAAATCGCATAATTTTGGAGAATAAAGGCGCCAGCTCCGAGCGCCTGATTACCAAAAATTAACCAAGTCTGTTTCTTATTCCAATCTTTTCCTAATTTATTCTTAAAACTATCAAAAATTTCTTGCCGATCGGTTTTCCTAACCAATAAAAATCCGAGAGCGATTAAACTTCCCAACCGGATCCAAATAAAGCTGCTAATGAAATCATGATGATTATAACTATACTTAGTGCCGATGAAGAAAATGGCATAAAACAATGCGGCTAACAACGAATAACCGACCGCCTGGCGATTAAAAGCTTTTTGTCGGGCAGTTTTCCCGCCGCCGATTAAAGCCATGGCAAAAGTTCCCAGTAACAAAAAGGTCAAACCATAGCTCTGATTAATTAAAAATTTTTCGTGGGAAACAAACACTGAAAAAGCAATAGTTAAAATGGGAATAATGCCGCCGATTAGAACTGCAACTTTAGAAACATCGCCCTTTTTAAAAGCCTTAAACATAAACAGTAAGGCAAAAGGAAAAAATAAACCGGTAGCCAGTTGAAAAAATAATAAGAAAAGTCCGGGCCAATGTAAAAACCAGGGCGCGATAACAACGACTAAAACGCTGATAGCACTGATTAAAAAGGCGTAGACCTTGCTGCTGCTTAAAACATTATCCAACAAAAACTTATCTAAAATATTGACAATGGCCAAAAAGAAGTAAGCGATAATTGCAATTAAAATCCAAGACATAAATTATTTATAATAACCTGACATTTTCAATTTCATTAACTTCGTGCCGCAACACAATATTCTCCATATTATAAGTGCCCATCTTAGGGGCGTTTAAATAACCCCGCATTGCCGCTTCCGCCAACCAACCGGAATTTAAAAAATCAAACAGCCACTCATCCACATAATTAGGATTTTTACTGTCGACTCCCGCTCCGACGCCCAAGAGCCAACGGCGGTTATATTCTTCCTGCGACCCGATTGGTTCCATCATGATAATCGGCAAGCCCAGACCGGAATAAAAACTCAATTCCGACGGCTTAGTCCAAAGCAAATCAGTACTTCGTAGAATCTGATTAAATTGTCGAAAATATTCCGTCTTATCGGGCGAATAAATTACTTGGACATTTTTATAATTCTGCAAAAAATTTTCTTTGAGAGCTTTCTCAAAATATTCCGCCACGTCTTGACGGCTCCCCGCCACCAAATTTAACTGAATTTTATTTTCAATAATTTTATTCTTTAAACGCTTTAAAACTAAAATTCCCAAATCTCGCTGCGCTCCGGCGCCGCCCACCGCGAAAGTGAGGGTGAGAGGACGACTGGCGCCATTAATTTCCGCCACCGGGCAAAGATAAGCTTCAATTAATTTAGAATATTTTTTCCGATAAACACCCTCGGGATCCAAAACTTCCAACCGATCTTTCAAGTCAGCTTTTAAGTATTCCCAATCATCCGTGCCGATATTTTCTTTGGGCAGGGGGAAACCGGTGGTGAATATCTTATCGTCCTTCACGCCATATAACATCAATCTATCCTTCACTCTTTTGTTCGGCACCAAATAATTAATCCGGCTGGTTTCCGAATCCAGCGGCGCCCAAGCCCGAGAAATATCGGCGTCGCAAACCGCCAAATAAATCTCACCCTTGTAATTATAATATTCGGCGCAATAAGCGGCCGCAAAAAAAGTCGTGAGCAACGGCAAAGGATTGGCATTCAAATTTTCAATTAATTTCCGACCCAAACCGTCTCTAATTTTCCGATAAAAATATTTTTGTTGCAACGTACTTTTAGACAAATCACGATGCGGATAAAACGGCTTAATCTGCTGGAAATAATCCATTAATGAAAAAACTAAACCGCCAATAATCGGCAGTTTCTTGAAAAAAGAGACATATTCATATTGGCTCCGAATACCATTCCAAATCTCTTTTTCTTCGGCGGTAATACCGACATAATCATTAATGGTAATAATACCCCCCTCGGCCGCCGCCGCAAAAGGATAAGCGGCGCGTTGATGGCCATAGCCCATATCAACCGTCACCACGTACATTTTTTCGTGTTTAGTCATAAAATAAAGATTATTTGATATACCTATAAAATACCATAATTTAGAAAAATAAACAAAAAGCCCCGTTTTTTACGAGGCTTTTTAATTTCGATTTTTATCATGCTTTATTGTCGCAAGACATTCCCTTGCAAGAAGAAAATGTCGGCTCCCCCAAACAAACTTTGACAGAGGTAATCCAGGAAAATAATCTTTCTGGGAAAACAACCAGATTAATGATGCGATTCAGAAATTCCGGAGTCGATATCTCCAT
>MNUV01000036.1 GCA_001871235.1 Candidatus Falkowbacteria bacterium CG1_02_41_21 | reverse complement strand
TCAGAGCCACCAATTGATTCCAGGTAGTTAATCGCTTGGTGTAGCGGTCACTTCCATGCTGTCCGACAAACTGGTTAAATTTATGCTTGGGCAGAAAATTTAACAATTGGTTGAAAATTGTGTTAGAATAGTTCATAGAATTAGCCTTTAGTTTAAGTTATATATTAGACTTACATCAATATTATAACCTAAATCATTGGCTTTTTCTATTTTGGGGCTAATTTTAACTGGACACTAGTGACAAAAAGACTATTTACGCCTCTTTTATATAAGTTCTAACTATATTTCTTTTTTTATATCTCCCAATAATCTCTCAATCTCCTTCAACTCCTCCTCTTTAAATCTTCCCAGCACGAATTTATCCGCTGGAATATTTTCCCGATCAATAGTTTTTATTCCCACTCTAACTCGTTTAAAATTAAAAGTCTTGGTGTAATTAATTATTGATTGCACCCCATTATGCCCGGCACTACGGGAACCAATGGATGTTTTCATTTTCCCTAAATCAATATCCAAATCGTCATGAATAACTGTGAGCACATCCGACAAATCGCTATCTTTAGTGGAAAATAGTTTTAATTTTTTCGGTAAGAGATGATAATAGTTCAGGGCGGCCGAAACAGCCATCCCGGAATTATTCATAAAAGTCTGGGGTTTCAAATACAAATCACCGCCCTGTTCGCAAACGAGAGCGTTCCATTTTTTATTTAGCGTCCACTTCACCTCTCCCAGAATAGAATCCAGAATCAACCAACCGACATTGTGGCGAGATCTCGCATATTGTTCTCCGGGATTTCCCAGGCCGACGATTATTTTCATATAGGTTAATTATAGCAGATAATCAAAACAGACGCCAAATTGGTGCCTGCTGATAATCTTTTGTTTATTTCTCTTGCATCTCGGCCGCTCTCTCTTCCGACAGACTGTGAATCTTGATATTCTTAGTCACCCGGATACCTATTGGCGTTCCGACGATATTGAATTGAGCGCGTAATTGGTTTTCAATAAAGCGAACATAAGAAAAATGCAGATCGTCGTGGGAGCCGATGCGAACTTCAAAACGGGGTGGATTAATTTTAGTCTGGAAAATATGATAAATATGAGGATGGCCGATACCTTTACCTTTAGAGGGCTTGTGAACCTTCACAATTTTCTTTAAAAATTTATCTAACTGCGAATCGCTCAATTTCACCTTCCGAGCCTCGGCGATAGTGAGCACCAAATCAAAAATCTTATCAACCTTCGCTCCGGTCTTGGCCGACAAAAAATGAATCGGCGCCCAAGTCACGAATGGCAGTTTTTGATAAATATCGGCGGTCCATTTTTTGACGTTACGGTCCGGGATTAAATCCCATTTATTGGCGAGGATGATAAAGCTCTTGCGGACATTGGTGATTTCTTCAATAATCTTGGCGTCCTGATGGGTGATGTCCTCGCTAATATCCAGCATTAATAGAGCAATATCGGCATGTTTCAGGGTAGCCAGCGATTTCATGATACCATATTTTTCCAAGCGCTCCGCTTTATGACCATGCTTGGAAATACCGGCCGTATCAATTACATTAATCACATGATCTTTATAGATAATCTGAGTTTTTTGCGGTTCCCGCGTCGTATGCGGAATATCGCTGACAATCACCCGCTCATAGCCCAAAATAGAATTTAATAATGAGGACTTGCCGACGTTCGGCTTACCGATAATGCAAACATTAATCGGGCGATCTTCATCCGGCTCGCCTTCGCCGTCAATCTCGTCTTCTTCGGTATAGCCTTCCCATTTTGGTTTCTGGGCCGCTTTGTCTTCCGGCAAACGGCCAACCACCGTTTCCAGCAAATCACCGACGCCGGATCCAGAAGCGGCGGAAATATAAATTGGCTCACCCAGTCCCAGTTTGTTAAAAATAGCGGCTTCATTTTTTTGCTTGTAATTATCAACCTTGTTAACCACTAACACCAATCGGTCTTTCAATTCTTTTCTCTTTTGAAAAAACTTGGCCATATCTCGGTCGGCCGGTAAGATGCCCGCCTTGTTATCAACCAGCAAAATAATGATAGCGGCTTTTTTTAAAAAAGTGACCACTTGCTTTTGGGTTTTCAAATCAATATTATTCAGCGGATTATTTAACAACTTCTTGTCGGATAAATATTTGACGTCAATAATGCCGGCGGTGTCCACCACGGTAAAATTATGATCATGCCAATAGCCCTCGGCCTGATTGCTGTCGCGGGTGGTATTTTCAATATCCGAAACCAGCGCTTGATTCCTTTCGGTAATACGATTAAAGAGCGTGGACTTACCGACATTGGTTCGTCCGACGATAGCAATCACGGGATAGCGGTCGGATATTGGCATAGGTTTATTCGGGTTGATGATTATTAACGCCGACGATTAAGATAAAATCAGGCCGAACCTGTTTCGGATTCTTTTTTAACCCGTCCTTGATATCAGTCACGAGCCATTCCGGCAATTCCAAGCCGATCACGGCATTGGTATTATTCTTCAAAGTTTCCAAAGCTTGAGGCTTGGCGCCATAAGTCAGATCATAAATAATAGCATCTTTGAAATCACGTTTAACGGAATTCGCGGTCCGGATAGTGGTGATATTAGTGAAAACCAAACGAGCCGAAACCTCGCTCACCAAACCATCAATGGTAGTGCCATTTCTGATCTCAATCGTGGCCGCTTCTTTAGATATTTCCAATTCTGGCGGAGCGCTTCGGGCATCAGGAATATTGCCAAAAACATCTTGAATCATAACTTTGATGTCGCCAAAGTTGCCGCCGATGGGAGTTAAAATATAAGCGCCGTCATCAGCCTGAGAAGCCACTAAAAATCCGCCCGGGCCATCGTCCAAACTAACGGAACTGATTTGTTCCTTGGTGGTATCCTTGAATAAATCCCAGAGACGAAGGCCTTCCCAGATTTTTAAATTAGTTGGGGTGTGTTCCGCCACTTGTCCGGCGATTCTGGTCAACATTCCAGGCTTCAACAAATTAGAGGAACTCAACAATTCGTCCTTCACGGCGACCAAGATTTTTTTCTGTCTCTTGCTCCGAGCAAAATCAGATCCCTCGCTCCCTAAACCATGACGGCTGCGAGCATATTTCAACGCCAGCTCTCCGTCCATTTGCTGTAACCCTTTATCAATATGTAAATGCTCATAACGAGAATAATAATCCGGATTATCCTCCCGGCCGGCAATCGGATAACTATAATCATCCAAAGTATTTTCCACATCCACCATCACTCCGCCCAATTCATCAATGATACTGACAAAGCCGTCAAAGTCGGCGCGGACATAATATTGAATGGGAATATCTAATATATTTGATAGGGCTTCGGCCGTGGCCCGAGCCCCATCTTCTTTTTTAGCTTCGGCATAAGCATTGATACTGTTCACTTTTTGCCAAACACCATTCTTATTGGGCACCGTTAAATCCCGCGGGATGGAAATCAAAACTACTTTCTTGGTGGACGGCTCTAAACTGGCTAAAATAATCGTATCGGCCAAATAACCGCCATCGTGGTTAGCCCCGCCCATGCCCAGTAATAAGATATTAATCCGATCATCTTTCTCTCCCGCTAATTTATTGTCCGCCGCCGTTAACAACCGGCCCAAGAAAGGAATATGTTCCAACCAGGACTCGCGGCTATCGCCGCTGATGAGCATGGTAGCGGAAAAAATAATAATAGCGGCCACTAAAAACCCAACCACATAAAAAAACTGGCGCGATCGGGGTGGCGTCTCGGGAGCGTGACGATACTCGGCAAAATCCGGATCATGGGCGATTTTTTTATTGAAATCTACTTCCATATCAACAAAAATAAAATAGCTTTAAAGGCTATAATTCTACACTCTATAGAGATGAAGAGAAAATAGTCAAGGCAATTTCATTATAACTGGATTATATTGTTTTGACAATATAGAAAATTATAGTGTAAAATGAAATTAGACGCCTAAAAATCTAAACCAAGAAAAAATGATTATTAGCTCTCATAATGACAGAATCCTAAACATTGTCAAGCTGTCCCAGCCGCGAGCCAGAACAAAACAAGACCTCCTTATCATTGAGGGCGAACGGGAATTAGAGCTGGCCTTAAAACAAAGATACCAGATTCAAGAACTTTTCTATTCCCCCGAACTGGCCCCAAAGAATAAATTTGCCGCTGACCGCCTTAATACTACGGAAATAAGCGCTGATATCTTCAAAAAAATCGCCTATAAAGCCAAGCCGGACGGTTATTTGGCCGTGGCCAAGATAGTTAAAAAAGAATTAAAAGATATTAAATTAAGTAAAAATCCCTTAATCATAGTTTTGGAGACCGTCGAAAAACCCGGCAATCTGGGAGCGATTCTTAGAACCGCCTATGCGGCCGAAGTTGATGCCATTATCATCACCGATCCCCAAACCGATATTTATAATCCCAATGTTATCCAGGCCAGCATGGGTCATCTCTTTACCAACCAAGTAGTTATCGCTGATGTTTCCGATACCAAAAAATGGTTAATAAAAAACAAAATAAAAACTTACGGAGCGACGACTAAAGCCAAAAAATATTACCATCAAACCGATTTCCAGAAACCCAGCGCCATTGTCATGGGGACTGAAGCTACCGGACTCAGCCCGAAATGGCTAAAAAATCTGGACTATGAAATCAAAATCCCGATGCAGGCCGGAATTGATTCTCTCAATGTTTCCGTGGCCGCCGCTATTATCACCTATGAGGCTCGGCGCCAAAGGAATTTCGTTGACTTTTGAGACTGATTTTGATAAATTGAGGAGCAGCATGCGCCCGTAGTTCAATGGATAGAACACCAGCCTTCTAAGCTGGTTACGTAGGTCCGATTCCTACCGGGCGTACAAATAAACTAAATAATATTAAAAAAATATGCCAAAAAAAGTAACAGCGCCTAAAAAAGCAGCTAAAAAGGTTGCCGGCAAAAAAACAACTTTAGACACTCATAATTGTCATTGTTGTTCGGCCATTTGCGGTAACCGAAAATAATCAATATGATATTTTTAATTGGGCTAGAGTTACTGCTTCTGGTAATTTTAGTTTTCGCGGCGATTAATTTTTGGAATATCGTCTTTCGCGGTTTTGCTCCGTTTGTTAAGGCCAATCAAGAAGTTATTGACATTATCATTGATAACATTAAACCGACCAAGGGCCAAGTCATTTATGAACTGGGCGCCGGCACCGCTAATTTTCTAAGAGGCCTAGAAGCTAAATACCCGGAAGCCAAATTAATTGGAATTGAAAATTCCTTTTACCCCTATCTTTTAGCCAAGGCTAAATTGAGAAAATTACAAAGCCGAATTGATTTGAGAAGAGAGAATTTATATAAAACCGATCTGCATGGCGCCTCCTTTATATACTGCTACTTAATCCCGACTATGATGCCAAAATTATCGGAGAAAATTCAGAAAGAATGTCGGCCCGGTACAATCGTCATCAGTTATATTTTTTCCATTCCCAATTTACCGATTCACAAGACGATTGAGACTAAGGGTGGCAATATTTATTTTTACGAAGTTTAATTTTTTATATAGACTGTCTATATAGTATGGTGCCTATGGTTTAGCGGTAGAACGACGGGTTGTGGTCCCGTTAGTCTGGGTTCAACTCCCAGTAGGCACCCATTGGTAAGTCCACGCACATTTCGGACAAATTAAGTTGGGGCCTAAAATAGAAAAGAGCGGTATAATAGTAGCGTTAGACTAATAACAAAACTATTAAAACCACTCAATTCTATGGCTAATTATAACACTTTCACCGACTATGAAAAGCAGAGAAAACTACAGGAGATAGAAGAAGAATGTCAGCGGGTTAAAAGAGGCAAATACTGGGTGTTGAAAAAACTGGGTATTCCCAGGAGCACCTATTATGATTGGTTAAAAACAGGGGGTAAGACT
>MNUV01000030.1 GCA_001871235.1 Candidatus Falkowbacteria bacterium CG1_02_41_21 | reverse complement strand
TAAACACAAAAATCTTTTTTTACCTCTTCTTTCTCCCTTACTTATGGCCTTATATTTTCCGCATTTCAGACACTTGTGCAAAACCTTTTTTTGGGCATAATTTTGGCTTTTAAGTTGGAATTCCCCACTTTTCAACTTAAAATCAATTATTAATTAATATTACGTCCATTTTATCAGCTTGAGATTGGTGGGACAAGTTGATTCTAAAGCGCCCAAACGCGGACGCTACCTACTAAGTCCAAACAATCTTATAACTATCCGGGGATTTTGTCAAAGATTTCACAGGGTAATTTTCTGGCTAAGCCTAGCGACAAAATACCAAAACCATGCTATACTGGGGGCAATGAAATATCGATTATACACAACTTCCAAAAAAGCTTGGAGCGCCATGATCAAATCTATCGCCCAAGCCAAAAAATCAATTTATATTGAGATGTATATTTTTTTGGATGACACCACTGACAGCCATGACTTTATCGGATTGTTGGAGAAACAAGCGCTGGCCGGATTGGAAGTGGTAGTGATAGCCGACGCCTTCGGCAGTCTGGAGCTTAAAAAACAAACTATTATTGATTTACGCGCCGTCGGCGTGGAGGTTCTATTTTTCAGTCATTTCTGGCACCGGACGCATCGTAAAATAATTGTGATTGATAATCGCCTAGCTTTTACTGGCGGGGTTAATATTGAGAAAAAAATTATCAATTGGCAGGATATCCAAATCAAGATGGAGGGCAACAAAACCGTCAAAGCGGTGCTGCGCTCTTTCGCCCGCACTTATCAATCTTGCGGCGGTAAAAATAAAAACATCATATCTTACTATAAGAAATCATTGCTAAAGAAGATAAAATCCTTGGTGCTAGAAAATCTTCCGGTCCACAATGTCAGCTCCTTGATGGACTACTATAAAGAAAAAATAGTTTCTGCCCAAAGAAGCATCAAGATTATTACTCCCTATTTTCTTCCGCCCCGCTGGCTCATGGCGCTCCTAGACGACGCCCGGTGTCGCCAGATTGAAATTGAAATAATTATTCCCGAACATACCGATTTCCAAACGATTGATAAAATTAATTACTCTTACGTCTCTCAAATGGAACCGACGGGCATCAAATTTTATGCCAACCCTAAAATGAACCACGCTAAAGTTTTAATCGTGGATGACGACGAAGCGCTGGTCGGCAGTCAAAATCTAGACTCTTTATCATTTGGCCATAACCTGGAAGTGGGAGTATTTTTTAAACAAAAAGAAATTGTCAAAGAATTGATCCGGATTTTCAATAATTGGCGGGGCCAGTCTACCCCTTTTCAGATTGGGAAAATTAGATTAAACTGGTGGGAACAAATTAAGGTTAAAATAATCCGCCTGTTTTTATCCATTATCTAACGCTATGAGCAATAATTTCATCAAAATCCGAGGAGCCCGGGTCAATAACCTCAAAAACATTGATATTGATATTCCCCGCGATAAATTTATCGTCATTACTGGACTGTCCGGTTCCGGTAAATCTTCCTTAGCCTTTGACACCCTCTACGCCGAGGGTCAAAGACGTTATGTGGAGTCATTATCCTCTTACGCCCGCCAATTCGTCGGTCTAATGGACAAACCGGACGTTGACCTGATTGAAGGATTGCCCCCAGCCGTTTCCATTGACCAACGGTCGGTCAGCCATAACCCTCGCTCCACTGTCGGCACCATTACTGAAATCTATGATTATTTACGTTTGATTTATGCCAAAATTGGAGTGCCTCATTGCCCCCAGTGTCATAAGAAATTGAAGAAAGAAAAGAAAAAATTATTTTGTCCCGACGGTCATTTCACCAGGCCCGAACTCCAGCCGGGAGATTTTTCTTTTAACTCCTCAAGCGGAGCCTGCACCACCTGCGGCGGGCTGGGTAACAAACTGGAAGTTGATCCGGAATTGATTCTAAATCACAACCTCAGCCTGGCCCAAGGAGCCGTGAAACCTTGGACTCATTATAGCTCTCGTAACCAGCATTTACTGCTGGAAGAAGTCAAAAAATTAGGCGTCAGAAATAATTTTGATATTGATACTCCACTGAAGAGATTAAACACCAAACAGATTGAAGTTTTACTCCAAGGCGACAAAGACTTTGAGGGCGTCATCGCCAATCTGGAACGTCGCTATAATGAAACCGATTCCAGTTATATTCATCAAAAGATCGGCCAATATATGCAAGCTCTTCCTTGCCCCCAATGCTTAGGCAAGAGGTTAAAGCCGGAAATTTTAGCGGTGCAACTGGAAGGCGAATCAATCCATGCTATTGCCGAAAAAAATATTACCAATTGCCATAAATTTTTTGTCACTTTAGAAAAATCCGCCAAGTTCAATGAGCGCGACAAAAAAATCGCCGCCCCTATCGCTAAAGAAATTAAACGGAGATTGGATTTTATCAAGAACGTCGGGCTGGACTATCTCAATTTAAACCGCAGCGCCCACACTCTTTCCGGCGGTGAAGCTCAAAGACTAAGACTGGCCACTCAAATCGGATCGGCCCTAGTCGGCATTCTTTATGTTCTGGATGAACCATCTATCGGTCTGCACCAAAAAGATAATGATAAATTAATTAAAACGCTCAAACTGCTGCAAAACAAAGGCAACACGGTAATCGTCGTGGAGCATGATGAAGCTACTATTTTGGCCGCTGACTATGTGATTGATGTCGGTTTAGGGGCGGGCGAATACGGCGGGAAAATTATTTTTGCCGGTACCCCGCAAAATATCAAAAAAGATCCCAGATCATTAACCGGCGCCTATCTCTCCGGCCGCAAAACTATCCAAATGTCCCGGGATTACCGGCCGGGATCCGGAGAAAATATCAGTATTTTGGGAGCCAAAGAGCATAACCTGAAAAACATTGATGTTCATATCCCTCTGGGTAAATTTGTCGCCATCACCGGCGTTTCCGGTTCCGGCAAGTCGACTCTAATGACTGATATTTTAGCCAACGCCTTGACCCGTCATTTTTACCGAGCCAAAACTCACCCCGGAGAACATCGCGATATTAAAGGCTTAGATTTAATCGACAAGGTAATTGATATTGACCAGTCTCCGATTGGCCGCACGCCCCGCTCTAATCCCGCCACCTATACTGAAGTCTTTACCCCCATCCGAGATCTTTTTGCCGATATCACCGAAGCCAAAGTCAAAGGTTATAAAGCTAACCACTTCTCTTTCAATACTGTCGGCGGTCGCTGTGAAACTTGCAGCGGCGACGGCATTATCAAGATTGAGATGCAATTCTTGCCGGACATTTATATTAAATGCGAAACTTGTTTGGGCGAACGCTATAAAAAAGAAGTATTGGAAATCAAATATCGCGGCAAAAATATTTTCCAGGTTCTGGAAATGACCGTCCAAGAAGCGATGGGTTTTTTCAAAGAGGAAAAAAATATCCGCCAGAAGCTTCAAACTCTCTATGATGTCGGCTTAGGCTATATCAAGCTGGGTCAAAGCTCCACCACTCTTTCCGGCGGTGAAGCTCAAAGAATAAAATTGGCCACTGAATTATCGCGCCAAGCTACGGGCAACACTCTATACATTTTAGATGAACCGACCACCGGTCTGCATTTTGATGATATCAAACGTTTGCTGGAAGTATTGAATAAATTGGTTGATAAGGGCAATACGGTTTTAATCATTGAACACAACTTGGATATTATCAAATCAGTCGATTGGATAATCGATCTGGGACCGGAAGGCGGCGACAAAGGCGGTTATTTAGTGGCTTGCGGTACTCCCCAAGAAATTGCTAAAATAAAAAGCAGTTGGACCGGGAAATACTTAAAAAAATATTTTTAATTTATGCCTAATCGAAAAAAATTGGGTTTAGCCTTGGGTAGTGGCAGCTTTCGCGGACCGGCCCATATTGGCGTCATCAAAACTTTAGAGAAAAACAATATTCCCATTGATTTTCTGGCCGGATCCAGTATCGGCGCTCTCATCGCCGCGCACTATGCCGTCTGGCAAGATATCAAAAGATTAGAATCGGAAATACTGGGAAATCGTCGAGAAAAAATATCATTACTGTTTGACCTCTCCCGCAGCGGCGGGCTATTAACCGGCAACCGAGTCGAAAAATTTTTTCGAGAAATACTGGAGGGAGCCAAATTCAAAGATGCTAAAATTCCCTTAAAGATAATCACCACTGACATCCGCCAAGGTAAACCTTTTATTTTCCAAGAAGGCGATTTGGCCACGGCTGTTCGAGCCAGCGTTTCCATTCCCCTGACATTCAAGCCGTTAAAGTTTAAAGATAAATTATTAATTGACGGCGGAGCTTCCAACCCTGTCCCCGATAACGTGGTTAAAGATATGGGGGCTGATGTCGTTATCTCCGTTAATCTCTATAATCATCATAGATTTGATGACAAAAATCCCAATACCTCCCAGGTCGTGATGCGAGGTTTGGAAATATTACTGGCTAACCTAGCCAAAAGTAACACCAAGCACACTGACATTCTGCTGGAACCGGGAATAGGCGGAACCTACAAGGGATCACGATTAAAAAAATATTATGACCAGAAATTTATTTCCGATATTATCAAAGATGGGGAAATAATGACCCAGGATAGAATTGAAGAAATCAAAGAATTAATGAAATAAATCAAAGAAAAAATCCGCTGATTAAATAGCGGATTTTTATATTTTAATTACTTCTTGTTAATCGCCGCCAAAATCTCTTTATGCACCAAGCCATTGCTGGCGGCCATATCAGGACTCTTCAAATTCCAAGCTTTGTTTTTGAAATCAGTCACTTTTCCGCCCGACTCTTGAACAAGCAATACTCCCGCCGCCACATCCCAAGAATTGGCTCCGGGAATGACGATTGACTCCACTCGCCCGCAAGCGGTATAAGCTAACTCCAACGAGGCGCTACCTAATTGGCGACAATCTAAATCATGTAATTTATGATACTCATAATATTTCAGAGCTTTTTTGATATCACTGACCTTAGAGCCATGGCAAAAAGTATTTATTACTTTTTCTCCCTTATAACCAGAAACCTTTATTCTCTTACCGTTTAACCAAGCTCCGCTATCTGCCTCGGCTAAGAATAACTCATTCAAGGCCGGAGCAAAAATTATTCCTAAAATAAGTTTATTTTTATTGAATAAGGCGATAGAAACCGTCCATAAAGAGTTGTGCATGGAAAAATTATGAGTTCCATCGAGCGGATCAACCACCCACAGATAATCAGACACTCCGGAAATTTTTCCCGCCTCTTCCGACAAAATTCGATGTGCCGGAAAATGTTTTTTAATCTCAGAGATGATAATCTTCTCCGAGATTAAATCGGATTTAGTCACAATTTCATGTTGCGATTTAAATTTGGCGTCGCCCCGAGCATATTGATAGTATCGCTTCAGGAGTTCTTCCCCGGCCGAATAAGCGGCCGTCACGGCGATGGTTCGTAATTTATTATTCTTCATATCATTATTTGATTAATTCCAAAAGCTTTAATTCCAGTTGGCCCGTTTTAGTGTCCCAAAAAGCAAAACTGGCTTTTTGAAAAACGCCCCCTAATGTTCCGGGATTAACCAGATTAATTTTATTTTTATTTTCTATCCAGGGTTTATGAGTATGTCCGTAAAAAATAATCTTGACGGCCTTATTCCTTTCCATCACTTTTGGAATATACTCCGGCTCGTGACAAACCCCGACAATTATTCCATCAACCTCCAGCGCGCCATAACGCCCCAGATAATTAACGCTCAGATAATTTGATAAAATGGAGTCATCATAGACTTCCATATTGCCTTGAACCAGAATTATTTCTCCGCCAAAACTCTTCGCCAAAAAATCAATCGTTTCCGAATTGGTCACATCACCGCAACAAATAATTTTTTCCATGTTGGCCTTTTTGGCCCAACGCAAAAAAATCTTCAAATTGGCCAAATTGTCGTGAATGTCAGAAATAATCGCTATTTTCATATTATAATTATACAAGAATCCTCCCAAATAAGCAAAAAGCCTCATTTTAATAATAAGGTTTTTGCTTTGAATTTAATTTTATTCTTTC
>MNUV01000044.1 GCA_001871235.1 Candidatus Falkowbacteria bacterium CG1_02_41_21 | reverse complement strand
TAGATCAGAGCCACCAATTGATTCCAGGTAGTTAATCGCTTGGTGTAGCGGTCACTTCCATGCTGTCCGACAAACTGGTTAAATTTATGCTTGGGCAGAAAATTTAACAATTGGTTGAAAATTGTGTTAGAATAGTTCATAGAATTAGCCTTTAGTTTAAGTTATATATTAGACTTACATCAATATTATAACCTAAATCATTGGCTTTTTCTATTTTGGGGCTAATTTTAACCGGACACTAGTGGTAGAGCCCTGGCGTAATTGACAGGTTATATGTTTTGTGATATAATATTACCATATTTAATATAAACCCAACTCTGCCGGGAAGTGCGGAGAATAGTAATTTAACAAAAAACAATTGTAGAAATGGAAACAAGTAGCCAAAAACCGAGTTTCGGGCAAGGACTGGAACTCGCTGTTATTATTGAAAAAGCTATCGCTAACGCCGTCAAAAAAACTAATGCTGGCTCCGATAAAGTTCAGGAGCTAATTTCTAAACCAGGCGTTATCTTTAATTTTTTTGAAGATTTGTTAGCTGAAAAAGCCGAACAGAAATCTTCTATCCTTAGACTTATCTCCGGCAATGAGCAGATAATGATTGAGGCTTCAGATGGCAAAGCGACTATCGCTAACGCCAAGAATACCTTCAAATCATTTATTGATGCCGATTTCAAAAACTGGGGATTAAACACCTCTGGATCGGCCACTCCCGAAATGCTGTTAGATGTTCATGAAATTACCGAGAACGCCAATTTCGCTCAAATATTTACCGGCTTAAACTCCGATTTGGATAAATTGGTAATGACCCAGGCTCAGATTATTCGTTTTTGTGAAAAACATCCGACTTGGCTTCGTCAGGGAGGATATAGCACTTTCTTTTTAATAAAAGAAAACAACGAATATTTCGTGGTCCACGTGTACGTGCACTCTGGTGGTCTGCACGTCGATGTCAGTCGCTTTGAGAATGGCATTGTGTGGAGCGCTGAGTATCTCCGTCGTCTCGTCGCCCCGCAACTTAACACTTCGGCCATTTAACTCTTTGGCCTTTGACCCTTTGTCCCTCGGATTCTTAGAACTTAAAGTTCTTGAATTCCGGGGGATTTTTTATTTGACACAACTAATAATATATTGTATAGTGATTTCACTCACTAAAAATACTGTTGAACATGAATAAGATTGTAGTAATTATCGTCGCTTTGTTCTTTGTCCAAGCTTCGGCTCAAAATAATAAGAAGGATTTTGAACCTAAAACTAAAACCGATCATATTTTATTCGCCATTTCAGCAATAGAACATGACAGTGACTTGGTGGCCGCCTTGGCTTACATCAATGAGGCTATTTCGGAGGACTCCAACAATTATTTTTCCTATGCGGTCCGAGGTAACATTTATCTCCTGCAAAAGGAATATTACTTGGCTTTAGAGGATTTCTTTCGAATATTATCCGCCAACCCGGATGATTTTTCCAGTCTCTTGGCCCGCGCTAAATGTTGGTATTACCTGAAGAACTATGAAGCCGCCCTAAAAGACTTGGACGAAATCATCGGTCTAGAGCCTTTTGATGGCGATGTCTATCTCTGGCGCTCCAAGGTCAAAAAAGTCTTGGGGGACAATATTGGAGCGGAAGCGGATTTGAAGATTTATCAGAAAATAAATGATTAATAATCATTTAGTTCCCAAAGAAAGAGTTTCATTAAGAAGCTCTTTTTATTTAGTCAAACTTGTTTAAAGTCCGTAAAAATAGTATAATTTAAGGAGAAAAATAATAGTTTAATCTTGCCGATCAATTACTTTAATATGGGAAAAGTTAAGTCCACAATTGAATTTTCTTGGCCGCTCATCGGCAATACCGCCGCGATTGATTTTTTGACTAAAAGTTTGATGAATCGCCGTTTGGCTCAAACTTATATTTTTGCCGGACCGGAACATTTGGGTAAAAACACCATTGCCTATTGTTTTGCCAAGAATTTATTATTGCTGGATGAAAATCGACAAGAGAATTTAGCCGATTTGGATGAGTCAAAAATGAGCTTGTCGGGTGATTTCCATGTCGTCCAAAGAGAACCGGGGAAAAAGAATATTTCCATTGAGCAAATCCGGGATTTGATTAAAATATTGGAAATGAGCTCCTTTGCTAATTCCTATAAAATTGGTATTATAAAAGAAGCCGAGACGATTTCCGAGCAGGGCATGAATGCTCTATTAAAGATTTTAGAAGAGCCTCGGTCCCAGGTTGTTATTATCTTAATCACGGCTCATTTAGAGGCCATTTTAAAGACCATCGTGTCGCGCAGCCAAGTGGTTAATTTTTATCCGGTCAGGACCGAAATTATTCATGATCATTTAGTCGATTATTATAAGCTGAACCCCGCTCTGGCCAAGAATTTATCTCGTTTAGCCTTGGGCCGACCGCCGCTGGCGATTAAGTTTTTGGAAGATAAGGAGTTTTACCAGAATTATTTGGCTGCCGTTAATTTTTTCTTAACCATTTTAGAGAATCAGATTCCGGACCGTTTCAAATTAATCGCCAAATGGATTATGGCGCATAAAGGCGAAAGCGATTTATCACTGCTGGCCGGCGATTTGATTAGCGTCTGGGAAGCGGTGGGGCGCGATCTATTATTAATCAGTTCCGGCAGTCAAAATTTATTGCAGCACGAAGTGGCCAAAGATGCTTTGCTCAAAGTCAAAAATAATTATGAGGCCGGTGATTGGCTTCGGGTTTTAAAACTTTTAAAGCTGTCCCGTAATTATTTAAGCGCTAATGTGAATTATAAGAATGTTTTAGAAAATATCGCAATTAATATTTAAATTAAAATATGAATATGAATAAAAAATTAGGACCGGTTTTATTTTTATTGATTTTGACAATGACCCTTTCGGGTTGTTCCCTGAGTTTTAAAACCAATCAAACCGCGACGGGTAATGATTTGGGCGGAGTTTTTGTGACCGCCAATAAAGGCGATGTCTGGCGTCAAATGTCCGTGATGCCGACTATTACCGGATCGGCCGATAATATCGGTCATTTGGATATCAGCGATTTGGTGATAGATCCGGGCGATGCCGCGGCGGTGTATATGCCCACCTTTAATGACGGTCTCTATTATACTTATAACGTGACCAAGGGCTGGAATCACGTTGATACTTTGCCGCGGGCGACCATTAATGATGTGGCCGTTGATGCGAACGACAAATGTAACATTTACGCCGCCATTGGCAATAAACTTTATAAATCCATTGATTGTAGTCGTAATTGGAAAGAGGTTTATTTTGACAGCAATCCCAATGTCTCCGTCACGGCCATTGCGGTTGACCATTATGCCGGCAATAATGTTTATATCGGCACTTCTCGCGGGGAGGTAATCAAATCTTTAGACGGCGGAGGCACTTGGCGCACTATTCAAAGATTAAATGACGGCGTGAGACGAATAGCTATTCACCCGACTGACAGCCGGATGGTGTTTGTGGCTTCGGTTAAGAATGGTTTATATCGTTTTAATTCCAGCGAAGCGGTTAACCTAGATCAATTGGCCGAATATCAAAATAAGTTTGACGGCACCAATTGGATGGATTTGAATTCAGAGTTGAAAGAGTTTAATATGGGCTTTAATTTTAAAGCCTTGGAATTCGGTAACGATAATGCGATGTTCTTGGCGAGCGATAAAGTTCTGCTTAAATCACTGGACAACGGTTCCAGCTGGGCGAAGATCAAATTAATTACTCCGGAGAAAGAAACGATGATCAATGCTCTGGCCGTCAATCCCAAAAATTCCAATGAATTGTATTATGTCACCGATACCACTTTCTATCGTTCCGCTGATGCCGGCAATACTTGGACCACCAAGCAATTACCAACTTCCCGGGCGGGCAATGCTTTATTGGTAGACCCGGTTAATACGGCTGTTATGTATTTAGGCATTAACAAGATAAAAAAATAATAAATAAGTAAAATTATATGAATACTTATCTGCAAAATAAACAAGTTGATTTTACGGGCGTGATTGATTTTTTTAAAAAAGACATTGCCACTTTGCGGACCGGTCGGGCCAATCCCAGTTTGCTGGAAGGCGTTTTGGTGGAAGCTTATGGCGTCAAGAATCCGGTCAACGCCGTGGCTAATATTGCCGTGGCCGATTCCCGCAGCCTGACTGTCGCTCCTTGGGATAAAAATGTGATGAAAGATTTGGAAAAAGCCCTAATTGAAGCTGATTTGGGCGTGGGCGTGGTAAATGACGGGGACAAAATCAGGGTTAATATTCCGATGATGACCGAGGAAAATCGGAAAGATTTGGTTAAAAAGGTTAATGAAAAACAAGAAAAGGCCAAAGTCTCCATTCGCCAAATTAGAGAAGAAGTGCGTCAGGCCATTGAAGAAGCGGAGAGCCATAAGGAGTTTGGCGAGGATGACAAATTTCGTTTTATGAAAGAATTGGACGAAGCCGTCACTAAATTAAATGAGGAGATTAAGAATTTGCGCGATCGCAAAGAGAAGGAAGTGATGGAAATTTAATTATTATTTATGATTTTTACCGCTGTAATATTTTTATTAGTTTTGTCTTTATTGGTTTTTGCCCATGAGCTGGGACATTTTTGGACCGCCAAGAAGTTCAAGGTCGGAGCGCCGGAATTCGGTTTCGGTTTTCCGCCTCGAGTCTTCGGTTTCCAATTAATTCGGGGCAAACAATTAAAAAAGATTTCGGAAACGGAAAGCATTGATGTCAAAATCGAGAGAGATGAGAATGGAATGTTGATTGAAAAAATTACGGATGATAAACGGGAAATTGATATTATCGTTCCCGCCAAGCGCTGGCGTTTTATCAGGGGCAATCGAGAATTGACCGCCGAAGATGAAGCCTACGGTACGGTTTATTCTTTGAATTGGATTCCTTTGGGCGGTTTTGTAAAAATAAAAGGCCAGGACGGGGAAGAGCCGGCTGATCGAGATAGTTTTTCGGCTCAGCCGATTTACAAACGTTTCTTGATTCTCTTTGCCGGCGTTTTTATGAACATCATTTTAGCCATGGCTTTATTATCAATCGGCTTTATGATCGGCCTGCCGCAAAATACGGAAAATATGCAAAAGGGCGGAACTATGGAAGCTAAGAAAGTCCAGATTATGGAAGTGATAGCCGGCTCTCCGGCGGAAAAAGCGGGAGTGAAGTTAGGCGATCAGGTGGTGGGCATTAATGACCAAGCAATTTTTTCCGAAGAAGATATCCAAAATTTTTTGGCCAATAAGGCGGGGCAGGAAGTTACTTTGCATATTAAACGCTATAGCGAACCGCAAGAGATTAAAGTCACGCCACAGGTTTTGGCGGAGACCAATCGGGGCGGTATCGGCGTGCTCCTAACCGCTTCGGCCATTGTTCATTATCCTTGGTATCAAGCTTTGTGGGAAGGATCCAAGACGGCCATTCTGTTACTCTGGGCGATAATCCTCGCTTTCTATGACCTGATTCGGAATCTAATCGGTGGCAACGCCGTGGCAGGAGCTGTGGCCGGTCCGGTGGGAATAGCTACGTTAACGGGCCAGGTAGCGCGCATGGGCTTTACCTATTTGCTCCAGTTTACCGCTCTTCTGTCACTGAACTTGGCGGTGATTAATTTTTTGCCGATTCCGGCGTTAGATGGCGGCCGGGCCGTTTTTCTTCTAATTGAGAAGATTAAGAAGAGGCCGGTGCGGAAAGAATTGGAGAATCTTTTACACAACATCTTTTTTCTCCTGTTGATTCTCTTGATAGTGTGGGTGACCATCAAAGATGTCCTTAAATTTTTTTAATTAATTAAAACTAAGTTTCTGACTAGAATCTAACGCAACAAATTTGGCGCGGAGCGCCAATAATGTTAAGTTAGAATTCTATGACAAATTATAAAAGATTGAGTGATTTAGAGCGAGAAGAAATCAGCCGGATGCTCTCGCATGATTGTTCTTTAAACGATATCGCCAAACAATTGGGACGCTATACCAGTACTATCAGTCGAGAAGTTAATCGGGGTGGTTGTAACAAGTATAGCTACCGAGCGACTAAAGCGCAAAATCGAGCCAGAAGAAATGCCGCTAAAAGAAAGGCTGGAAAGCACCGATTAAATAATGATTTCAAGCTCTGGAAATATATCTGCCAGAAACTAAGAAAGAAATGGTCACCCCGACAGATTGCCGCAGAGCTCAAAATAGATTATCCTGAAGATATGGCTATGCGGATATCACCAGAGACAATCTATACCTATATCTATGTCCTGCCTCGAGGCACCCTCAAGAAAGAGCTGACAGCCTGTTTGAGACGGAATCATCAAAGAAGGTACAGACAGTCCAGAGGTGTCAAAATGGAACGAAAACTGGAAGATATGCTCTCGATTGAAGAACGACCGAAAGAGGTGGAAGACCGGATTATTCCGGGACATTGGGAAGGTGATTTGATTGTGGGTAAGTACAATCGTTCGGCTCTTGGCACTCTAGTAGAGCGCACGACCCGCACGACTATTCTCATCCAAGTTAAAGACAAAAAGGCAGAAACAGTAGCTAAAGCTTTTGCTAAAGAAGTAAAGAAATTACCCCAGCAGATGAAACTATCAATGACCTATGACCAAGGGCGAGAAATGGCCTCCCACAAACTGTTTACTAATATCACCGGGGTCAAGGTTTATTTCGCTCATCCCAGAAGTCCCTGGGAACGAGGAACTAATGAAAATACCAATGGACTGATTAGACAATTCTTTCCTAAAGGAACGGACTTCAACAAGGTATCCCGATATGAAGTGAAAAAAGTTCAAGACCTACTTAATGGTCGTCCCAGACAATCCCTAGATTTCAAAAAACCATACCAA
>MNUV01000055.1 GCA_001871235.1 Candidatus Falkowbacteria bacterium CG1_02_41_21 | reverse complement strand
AAAAATGTCAGAAAGAAATGATCCTAACTGAGATCACCTATCGTATCAGAGATGGTACTTGGTGGACTACATTTGTTTAGGGACATAGAACAATCGACAATTATCGGTCTAATTTGTTGCGAGAAGAATCAATCAAATTGGACAGTTTGACCCTTTAGCCACAAGAAATGATTCCCGTCCGACCTAAACTTATTGGTTGGACTGGACCAAAACTAAAAATTCGACCGACTCCAGCCACAAATTGAGTCTTTTTTATTGAGGAAAGAAAAAATGATAATTCCTTAACAATGAAAAAGCTCAGATTAAACTGAGCTTTTTTATTTTTACATTTAAAAATAATTCTATGACCAGGTTACTCCCGCCACCCGATCCTTGTCTTCCTTAAACCGCATGATTCTGACGCCCTGGGTATCGCGACCCAATTCACTGATAGACTTAAACGGCAATCGGATAACTTGACCCTTCTCGGAAATAACAATCAAATCTTTGACCTCCATATTATCATAATTAACCACAAAAGCATTGGTAATATCGCCGGTCTTGTCGGTCACTTTAGCCGTTCGAATACCACTGCCACCCCGATCCTGGACTTTATACAAATTCAAAAGAGTCCGTTTGCCAAAACCGTTGGCCATAATGGTCATAATTTGATAATTGCGTTTCTTTTCTTTGTCGGTCTTAATGACTCCCATACCGACAATGATATCTTTACCCTTCAAGCGCATACCTTTGACGCCCGAAGCGCCCCGGCCCATATCTCGCACATCTTTTTCTTTGAATCTGATGGCCTGACCGCTAGTGGTAATCAATACTAAATCATCGGAACCGCTAGTCGGCTTAGCCCAAATCAATTTATCATCGTCCTTGACTTTCATCGCAATCAAACCGCTCCGACGAACATTGGCAAAAGCGGATAATTCCACCTTCTTGACTAAACCTTTTTCGGTCACGAAGAATAAATATTTACTACTGACTAATTTGTCTAAAGGCAAAGTGGAAGTGACTTTTTCTCCGCTGAGTAATTGCAAAAAGTTGACAATCGGCGTGCCCTTGGCCGTCCGCGAAGCTGACGGAACTTCATAGGCTTTCAATTGGAATACTCGACCGCGAGTGGTAAACAACAATAGATCGCTGTGAGTAAAAGTGGTAAACATAAATTCCACCGAGTCCTCTTCTTTGGTGGTGAGTCCGATTACGCCCTTGCCGCCTCGAGCTTGAACCTTAAAAGTATCCGGATCAATGCGCTTGATATAACCGTCCCGGGTCATCATCACCATGGTTTCTTCGTTGGGAACCAAATCTTCAATGTTAAAATCCTTGATGCCATGAACCATGACCTGGGTTTTTCGTTCATCGGCGAATTTCTCTTTGATCTCACCCAATTCTTTTTGAATAATGCCCCGAACCTTAGACACTGATTTCAAAATAGCTTCCAATTCTTTAATTAATTTAGTTTTTTCTTTCAATTCTTCCTCCACCTTTAATTGCTCCAAATTAGCCAAGTTTTGCAGTCTCATTTCTAAAATAGCCGTCGCCTGGCGTTCCGACAGCTTGAATTTCTTCATTAAATTAACCTTGGCCACCTCTTTGTCTTTAGAAGCCTTGATGGTTTTGATAACCTCGTCAATATTCTTGAGGGCAATCATCAAGCCCTCTAAGATGTGAGCCCGGTCTTTGGCCTTGGTCAGTTCAAATTGAGTCCGACGCTTAATCACTTCCTCGCGATGTTTTATATATTCCTCCAAAATCATTTTTAAAGTCAAAATCTTCGGTTGGATGCTATCAACGAGGGCCAACATGTTAACATGGAAGGTGCTCTGGAGCGCGGTGTGTTTATACAGACTGTTTAATATTTTTTTCGGGTAAGAATCTTTTTTTAAATCTAACACCACTCGGATGCCGTCCCGATCGGACTCATCCCGCAGGTTTTTGACGCCGTCAATTTTTTTGTCTTTAACCAACTCGGCAATTTTTTCTACCAAGACCGATTTATTGACTTGATACGGTAATTCCGAAATGATAATCTGCCAATCATTGTGCTTGTTTTCTTTGATTTCGGCTCGACCTCGCATCACGATTCCACCTTTGCCGGTGGCATAAGCCGTCAGAATATCTTTTTGATCATAAATGATACCACCGGTCGGGAAATCCGGACCTTTGACAAATTGGGTCAGGTCTTCAATGGTGGCGTCAGGATTGTCAATTAAATGATTAATGGCATCAATTAATTCCCCCAAATTATGGGGCGGGATAGAAGTAGCCATGCCCACCGCGATACCCATCGTACCGTTTAACAATAAGTTTGGCAGTTTGGCCGGTAAAACTCGTGGTTCTTGATGCGCGCCGTCATAGTTAGGGGCAAACTCCACGGTATCTTTTTCAATATCAAACAACATTTCTTCGGAAATAGCCGAGAGCTTGGCTTCGGTATAACGCATAGCGGCGGCGCTATCGCCGTCCATGGAACCATAGTTACCCTGACCGCGCACCAGCGGATAACGCATGGCAAAGTCTTGCGCCAATCTGACCATGGAATCATAAACGGCAGTATCGCCATGAGGGTGATATTTACCTAAAACCTCACCGACAACAGTTGCTGATTTCCGAAATTTGGCGTTAGCTCTCAAACCGATATCCCACATGGCGTAGAGTATCCGACGGTGGACCGGTTTCAAACCATCGCACACATCCGGCAAAGCTCGGGAAACGATGACACTCATGGCATAATCCAAATAGGATTTCTTCATTTCTTCCGAAATCGGTTGAGCCTCAATAATACCATAAAGAGTCTGCTTTCTGGTGTTGCCACTGGGAGCAGATTCTAACGAAGTTTCTTCTCCCCCCGACTCGACCGGATTATTCTTGATTTCTTCACGATGATTTTTAGCTGGTTTTTTCTTCTTATCCATAAATGACTATTAGTTTTTTTCCAAATTTTTCTCCAAATCATCCAATCTTAATTTCAAATCTTCGGACTGAGACGCCGAACTGGTGCCGATAATCACACCCAAACTGGAACTGGATCCGCCGACTTTAGCGTTTAGGGCCGCCTCCAGATTATTCAAACTGGTAGAGGCATTCGCCGGATTGGACGTTAATTCTTTTTTAGCCTCAAATTCATCCATTTTGCCCACAACCTGAGACATGGTGGCGTCAAAACGGCTCTTCATATCGGCCCAATTGAGTTTATCCTGGTTGGCTGAAATAATTTTTTCCGAATAAGGATTAATGAAACTCTTGATATTAAAAACCCAAAGAGCCGCAATGGCCGCCATGATAATGGTAATACCAATGATCATGACTCTTTTGCGTTCATCCTTGATCTCTATTTGAGACTTGGGTTTTTCCTTGGACTCCATAGTATTAATTATTCTAAAATGCCATCCAGATTAACATCGTATAAAATCTGTTCGGCCACTAAACGATAATTGATAATTTCCTTGTCATTAAACCAAATTTTAATTTCCCGTCCCGCTTCTTCCGGCGCATCGGAACAATGAATTAAATTCCGCACCGCCCGATCATCAAAACCGGCCAGTTCATAAGAATCAACGGTATAATCACCTCTCAAAGTACCGACATCAGAGGATAAGGGTTCGGTCCCCCCCACCAATTTTTTCACAATTCCGACCGCCTGATTGCCCTCCCAAATCATGAGCATAATCGGGCAAGAAGTCATAAATTTAACTAAGGCGACAATAATATCCCTGCCATAGCCCAAAGCATCCTTTTCCACCGGCAAATTTAAAGCCTGCCGATTGGCAATAATTCTAGCGCCTTTTTTCAAAAACCACTCTTCATCTTTATTATAATGAGTCCAGCATTGTTCTTCCGTCGCTACGATAAATTTGCTGGCCACCAGCTTCAAACCGGTCTTCTCAATCCGAGCGATAACGTCGCCAATCAATGAACGTTGAATGGTGTCCGGTTTCAAAATCACAAAAGTTCTCTCTTTCTTAGGGTGTTCCATCATATAATTACAAACTTAATATCACCAGCTCCATATCTTCGGCCGGCAAATCTTTTTTATTTATTTTTAATTTTTCTTCATAAGTGGCTTCAATGCCCAATTCTTTGATAAACTTATCAACTCCGTCAATATCAATTTTCATATCCTTAGTCTTATAATGCATCGGAATGACAATGCGCGGTTCAATTTGAGAAATAACTTCCACGGCGAGCTTAGCATCTAACGTATATTTGCCTCCCACCGGAACTAATAGAATATCAATTCCTTCTAATCGTTTCAGCTGTTTATTATCCAGCACATGGCCCAAATCGCCCAAATGGCAAATAGTGATATCATCCATTTCAATGCGATAAATAATATTATTCCCCCGCTCCTTGCCTTGGCTGGCATCGTGATAGGATAAAACGCCCTCAATCATTACACCCTTAATGTCATACTCGCCGGCGCTTTTAATCACCTTGGGCGTACCCCGAAAAGCCGCCACATTATTATGATCATAGTGGTCATGACTGACGGTTACAATATCGGCCTCAAAGTTGGGAACTTTTAACCCCAAAGACTTGTCAAAAGGATCGGTCACTAAAGTGATACCCTCCGAACCCACCTTATCTTGAATTTTAAAGCAGGATTGCCCCTGCCAAGTAATAATCATAATATTGATATTAATCTCCAAACAAAAATAAAAGGTCTAAAAACCTACTTAAATTATAGCAAAAAGATTAGGCTTGGTCAATTCAAAAAAACGTTCTCGGAAAAAGAAAAAAGCGTTAGATTGTCTAACGCTTTTAAAAAATACATTTTTATTTCACCGTAACAATAAATTTACCTTTAAGATATCCTGTCGATTGGAAGTTTAAATATTTCACAGAACGCTCAGTTGCTCTAACAATAAGCGCCTGTGAACATTCATCTTTATAAGAATATTTGAGATTTAGATAATTCTCACCATATTTCAAATAAACGATCTTCCCCTTTTCTCCTTTAGCTCCGCCAGGTAAAACGTAAACAGTGGAATTTCCTTTTGAATCAAATGCTCCTTCGATAGTAACGTCAAACTTGGCGTTGGTTCTGATTTTCATCGGACGAACCTTAGAATCAGACTCTCTTAGCGAAAGATCAAAGAAGTCGTCGGTTAATGTCACCAGGGAAGAATTCTCGTAAATTGGTAAAGTTTTTGCGGTTTTAATTGGACCGTCGCCTTCAATCATTATAATTGAAATCTTACTATCCTTAAAACCGGTGGAAACCAACAATTTCTTCTGAGTGGCGGAAATTGCCAAAGAACCTTTAGAGGCCAGGGTTTTGCCATAGAATGGGTGGCCGGGATCAGAGAAAGTGACCGACACGCTGGAATTGTTTTTCAGAATACATGCGGTCGTGTTATTAACCATTTCATTAGTAGCAAATCCAACGCCCTGTTCCCGAGCTTGGTCAGAAATAAATGCTTCAGCTTCTGCTTTAGTGTCGCCAATATGTATTATTGTTTTCAATTTAGAAAACATCAACACTTTGTTTTCACCAGCAGAAAGATTAGCTTTATCATTTGTAATTCTAAAAACTAATCTGGGACGAGCTTTTCTTTTAACTAAAACCGAATCTGGGAAAACTTCAAAAGCTTTCCTGTCATTTGGTTTAATTTCGGTCCAGCCGGTGATTCCCGATGATTCTTTGGAGTCTGAATGCGAGCCGATGAAAATTGGAATTGTTTTATTGTTTTCAATTACAATCCCAATGGTTTTACTAACATGAGACTTTTTGCCCACCTGGGCGCTAACACTGCAGTTAGCAAAAATTATTGCAACCAGTGTCATAATGGTATACTTCAAAAAATTTTTCATGGTTCAAATTATTTTTAAGATTATTACTATTTACTTTTTTACAGAGCAACATTTCTGGCTATCTTCAAAAATTAAAAGATAAACAAAAATGTTGCTCCGAAATCCGAATCATGAAATGACTCTTAGGTTTTTAAGGTTCTTTGAGTTAAGGTAGCGTCCGCGTTTGGGCGCTTTTTATTTGAAAGTGGTGGATTTATTTTTCCTCACTTTTTTGGTTTAATTAAACCATTGATTTTCAACTTCCCAATGATTGAACTATCCACACTCGCGCACTCCAGAGGAGACCGGCCATTAAGCTTTCTAAACTCTTTTCGACAATCAGCAAACGGGGTCAACCGTCTTTTAATTGTCCAAGCGTTTAAATAATTTCTGGCGTTCTCAATTGTTTCAAAACCTCTAA
>MNUV01000008.1 GCA_001871235.1 Candidatus Falkowbacteria bacterium CG1_02_41_21 | reverse complement strand
CTATTTCGGCCACCAAAATTTATAAAACAAAAGTTAAGATAATTCTCAATAAAGTTTTATAAAGCTTGGTGGCCTTTATTTTTTAATGATTAATTTCTGGGGGAATAAAAATATGGTAATTTCGGGGTTATTTTGTTAGAATATAAATAAGATTTAATTAGAACTAATTTGTATTATGAATAAAATTATTGGTTTATTATCAATTTTAACCGTCACTTTAATTATCAGCGGTTGCGGGACGGCTAAAATTGCCCAACCCGTCGTTTCTTCTAATTCGGTATCGACCACGACTGCCGATATCGTTAATGTGGATATTCGGGATTTTACTTTTATACCTGATTTTATAACGGTTAAACGGGGGACAACAATTGTTTGGACAAATAATGATACCACTTTGCATCGAATTAAATCGCCGACTTTTAATTCGGAAAAATTAAGTCCCGGGCAAAGTTTTTCTTTTACCTTTAATGATCCGGGAATTTTCCCCTACTTTTGTTTTTATAATACCTTCATGGGCGGTCAGATTATAGTGCAATAAATGGGTCGCAGCTATCGCCCATATTATTTTAGAGTCAGCGATGTTTTTTAATTTGAAGAAAATATTGTTTCCGGGCGTAATATTCTTATAGGCGGGGTAATGTTATAGTCGCAGTATGATTGATGATATCGACGGGCAAAATTTAAAAAAATTATAATAATTTTTTTGGTAATTATTTCGGTTGGAGCTATTTATCAGATTTATAAATTCCAAACCAAGGTTTCCTCGCCTGATAATAATTTCCAAAAAAACCATAAGAATATGATTATCAGCAGTTCAGCTTTTGCCGCCGGCCAAGTTATTCCGGATATTTATGGTTGTCGCGGTCGAGATGTTAATCCCCCCTTGGAAACAAAAGAGGTGCCGGCGAAGGCTAAAAGCTTAGTTTTGTTGGTCGATGACCCGGATGCTCCGGCGGGTGATTGGACTCATTGGTTGGTTTGGAATATTAGTCCCCAGATAACTTCAATTGAAGCTGATAGTATTCCGCTGGATGGCGTCATCGGGTTAAATGATTTTGGTGATAATCGTTATGGCGGCCCATGTCCGCCAGCGGGTACTCATCGTTATCAGTTTAAGGTTTACGCGCTAGACGCTATATTAAATTTACCCACGACTACTAGGAAGCCGGAATTGCTGCCGGCTATGGCCGGTCATATTTTGGACCAAGCTATTTTAATCGGAACTTATAGCCATTAAATATGTCCGGAGAAGCTTTATTTATTGATCGAGAAGAGGCTGGTCGTCAGTTGGTCGAAAGTTTAGAACCTTATGCCCAACCAGACGCCGTTATTTTAGCTTTGCCGCGAGGCGGGGTGGTCCTAGGTCGAGAAATTGCTGATAAATTAAATTTACCCTTAGGAATAATCCTGGTTAGCAAGCTTGGCCATCCTCTTAATCCGGAATATGCCATTGGAGCTATTTCTTTGGGCGGTCAATTGGTCACCAATGAATTTGAGTTTAATTCGGTTGATAAGAATTGGCTGAAAGAGGAGATGGCCAAACAAAAAGACAAGTTATTAAATCGCCAAAAAATTTATTTAGCCGGCCAACCCGTTATAAATCCGAAAGATAAAGTGGTTATTATCGTTGACGATGGCGCAGCTACCGGATTAACGTTATTAGCGGCCATTCAGGAGGTTAAAACCCAAAAACCGAAAAAGATTATTGTGGCCATTCCAGTGTCTCCGAGGGAGACGGCCGATAAAATCAGGGCGGAAGTGGATGAGGCTATTTTCCTGGATATTCCGCAGTTTTTTATGGGGGCAGTCGGCTCCTATTATCAGAAATTTCTTCAGGTTTCCGATGAAGAAGTAATCGCTCTGTTAAAAAAATGACGTCGCATTTGGTTTAAATAGAAAAAGCCCTGGAGATAGGGCTTTTTAAATATTCAATTGGAACCATTCCCCTTCTTGTTGTTTTATATTTTTCTTAATCTCTTCCAGCTCTTTTACTTTGGCCAGATCATAGTTATTAGGATTTTGATAGAAGTAATCAATCAATTGTTTTTCTTGATTTTTTAACTTCTCCAGTTCTTTTTCTAAATTTTTGATTTTTTTCTGATTGATTTTTTTCTCTAAATATTTATCTTTCGCTTCGATATTTTTGTAATTGATATTATTTTGCTCATTAATATCTTGAGTCAATTGTTTCGTTAGTTCGCTTACATATTCTTCATAACTTTCAGCGCGGCGTTTGGCTCGCCCATGGTTTATTTCCACCAGTCCGGTGGCTAGCAAGTTGGTGAAAGTTCGGTCATGACTGGCGAACAAAACGGTGCCGTTAAATTTTTGCAGGGCGGAACCGAGTGCTTCGGTCGTTTCAAAATCTAAATGGCAGGTTGGCTCATCCAGGATAAAAATATCGGGTTTGGATAATAATAGGCCGGCTAACAATAATCGGGATTTCTCGCCACCGGATAAAACCCCGATTGATTTTTTAAGTTCCTCGTCTCTAAAGAGAAAATCTCCGGCCATCTTAAGGACAGCTTCAGTTTTTATTTCGGCGGAAGCCAGGCGCCTTAAATAAGTTCCGACTTGTTCTTTGTCCGGTAGGGCGTTAATTATCTCTTGACCGTGATAGGCGATTTTACTGCCGGCCGAGAAATGGAAAGAACCGGCGACACTCGGTAAGAATCCGGCCAAGGTTCTAACTAAGGTAGTTTTTCCTTGACCATTTAAGCCTAAAATGGCTATTTTTTCACCGGCGCGACAATCAAGATTAATCTCGGCCGCCAGAGCTTGCTGGTTATAACCGATTGCTAAGTCATTGGTTCTTAGCGCTAAATTTTGGCGCTTAATCGTCGGCGGAATGCTGATTCTGGTAATGCCGGCCCGATGTTCAATCGTGATTCTTTTATTTTCCATCTTATTAATTTTTCTGATTAGGGCCTGAGCTTGTTTGGCCTTGGAAGCTTTAGAGCAGAAGCGGTCCACAAATTCTTGCATATGTTTCTGTTGGCGGTCTAAACTCTCATTGGCTCTAATGAGGGTTATCAATTTCTGTTCCTTGAAAGCCAGATAGGCTTCAATATTTCCCGGATAATGATAGCAACTGCCGGCGGAGATATCTAAAGTTTCGCTACAGGTTCTTTTAAGGAATTCGCGATCATGGGAGATAATTAAAAAACTGCCCGGGTATGATTTCAGGTAATTTTCTAAAAGTAGCAAGGTATTTAAGTCTAAGTAATTAGTCGGTTCGTCCAACAGAAAAAGATTCGGTTCGGTCAGCAACATCCCGGTTAATTTTAGCCGCATTCGCCAACCGCCAGAAAGGTTATGAGCCGGATTATTTAACTCGTTTTCGTTTAATTGAAACTTAGCCGCCAGTTTTTTGATAGTCCAATCGGCTCGGCCACTGGTTCGACGGAGATAGTCTAAAGTAGTTTCGGTTGGCTCAAATATTTCCTCTTGTTTCAAATATCCGATTCGCGTCTCACTGCCCAGCATGATTTGTCCGGCATCGGCCGTTTCCTCAGCGGTCAGTATTTTGAAAAGGGTAGATTTGCCGGCGCCGTTTCGGCCGATTACTCCAATTTTTTGTTTGGAAGAGACGGTAAAAGTCAGGCCGGAGAAAACCGTCTGGCCGCTATAGCTTTTACTTAAGTTGTTGACCTGGAGAAGTATGGGCATAGTTAATATTATTAATTTAAGCGTAATAATAGATATTTTGCAAATATTATACTATACTGTTAAAGCTATGAAGCAAAAAGAGGCTCTGGCCATATTAGAAGCGGGTCATAATGTGCTGTTAACCGGTCCGGCCGGAAGCGGTAAGACTTTTTTGTTGAATAAGTATACTGCTTACTTAAAAAAGAAGCAGATTAGGGTGGCGGTTACCGCCTCGACCGGTATTGCGGCCACGCATATCGGCGGTCGGACTATTCATTCCTGGGCCGGAATCGGAATCAAGGATCATTTAAGCCCAAGAGACATCCAGGCCCTCACCAAAAAAAATTATTTAAAAAAACAATTTAGCCAGACTGAGGTTTTAATAATTGATGAAATTTCCATGCTCCAGGCTCATCGTCTGGATCTGATTGACCAGGTATGTCAAGCCGGCAAAAAGAATTCCTTACCTTTTGGCGGCATCCAAATTGTATTATCGGGAGATTTTTTTCAACTGCCGCCGATATCTAAAGGCGGGGTCGCGGCCGAGTTTGTCTATAAGTCTAATGTTTGGTCGGAGATGGATCTGCGCGTTTGTTATTTGGATGAACAGCATCGGCAGAATGATAAAAGGCTGACTCAGATTTTACAAAGTTTTCGGCAAGCCCAAGTTGGTCCGGAGGTAGTTAAATTATTAACGGGGCGGATGAATCAAACGCCAAAATCCGCCATTAAGCCGGTCAGATTATTTACTCATAATGTTGACGTTGATTTTATTAATAACGTTGAGCTGGCCAAGATTGCCGCTCCGGAATTTACTTATCATTTGACCGGTGAGGGCGAGAAAAAATTGGTGGAGTCTTTAAAAAAAAATTGTTTGGCGCCGGAGAATTTAGTTTTAAAGAAAGGGGCGCTGGTAATGTTTGTGAAGAATAAGTTTAAAGACGATCAAGTGATTTATGTCAACGGCAGCATGGGGGTAGTGGTTGATTTTGACGAAAATAATTTTCCTCTGGTTCGTTTGCATTCCGGTTCAGAAATTTTAGTGACGCCCGATAGTTGGGCTATTGATGATGAGCATAAGATTTTAGCCAAAATCACTCAAATCCCGCTGCGTTTAGCTTGGGCCATCACTGTTCATAAGAGCCAGGGAATGACTTTGGAGATGGCTGAAATTGATTTGAGCCGTTCTTTCGGTTATGGCATGGGCTATGTGGCCTTATCGCGCCTGACTAGCTTGGATGGCCTATATTTATTGGGAATTAATGACATGGCTTATAAGCTTGATCCGCAAGTATCGGCTTATGACCAAGAGCTGTTAGCCTTGTCGCGGCAAGCCAAAGACAATATTTTGCCTAAGGCTTATAAAAAACAGGGGAGTTTGTTATAATTAAATTAGCTTATTTAGTTATTATTTATCAGTATGTTTGAAGTCTTTATTGAGGCCTTAATGGACACTCTTAAAATGATCCCATTTTTGTTGATTGTTTATATCGGCATTGAATTAATTGAATATCGCTTTGGTAATAGGATTAGAGAGGGAGTCCAAAAATCAGGCTCAGCCGGGCCGGCGGTGGGAGCTTTGGTCGGCAGCTTACCGCAATGCGGCTTTTCCGTCGTGGCCACCGCCTTATATACCCAAAGACTAGCTACCATCGGGACTCTAATGGCGGTTTATTTGGCGACTTCCGATGAGGCGATTCCGATTATTTTGTCTCAACCGGATAAGATCAGAATTATTTGGCCGCTGGTCATTACTAAAATTATTATCGCTGTGGTGTTCGGTTATTCTTTAGATCTTATTTTTCGAAAAAGTAATCGCCAAACATTAAAACACATCGAGGCCTATAATCATGGTCGGGATGAGGCGGGGCATAATCACCAAGCGGTTCTGGATGAAACCGCCTGTTGCGGCCATAATGTTAGCAGTTCGGCGCGGAAATTCAATCTGGAGCAAATATTTTTTCATCCTATAATTCATACCGCTAAAATTTTTGTTTTTATTTTGACAATTTCTTTTTTAATTAATTTAGCTTTTTTCAGATTTGGTGATGAGGCGTTGGCTACGATTTTTTTGAATCATAGTTTTTGGCAACCATTCTTGGCCGCTTTATTTGGCCTGATACCTAATTGTGCCGCTTCGGTGGGTATTACCGAATTATATTTAAAGGGTGTGATTACTTATGGTTCGGTTATTGCCGGATTGTGCGCCAGCGGGGGACTGGGGATTTTAGTTTTATTCCAAGAAGAAAAGAATAGGTGGCAAGTTGGTAAAATTATTGGATTATTGTTCGGCAGCAGTGTTTTGGCCGGGCTTTTCATCCAATATGTTTTGAAATTTTAATTCGTAAATAAATTATATATGATTGCCATAAAATCAAACAATCCGCTTCATGGCCTCACTTTAAAGAAAATCAGGACGGATTTGGAGGAATGGTATGGTTGGCCGGTCTTAGCTCAGAAAATCA
>MNUV01000039.1 GCA_001871235.1 Candidatus Falkowbacteria bacterium CG1_02_41_21 | reverse complement strand
TAAAATCCAAGTTTACTTTGCCGACCCTCATTCACCTTGGCAGAGGGGCACCAACGAAAATACCAACGGACTAATCAGACAATATTTTCCTAAAGGAACTGATTTCAAAACCATACCATTATCTGCTATCAAAGAAGCTGAGAGACGACTTAACTCCAGACCCAGGAAAGCTCTAGGATTTTATACCCCGTCAGAACGCTTTTATGAACTAATTACCGGTCAAAAAATTGCGCTAGGAGCTTGAATCCAGCTCGGTTTGTTTATATTTAGAAAAAAAACAGGGAAAAACGGTGAATTTTAGCTCAAATTAATCTCGTTTTGACATTTATTTGTTTGTATATTAGTATTGTCTCATATCAAATGATATCGTAGCCGAGGGGTCGTAATCCTCATAATGTTCATTAAAAACCTATAGAGTATGAAAAAAATTCCTGAAAATTTGATAAACGACAAATTGTCACAATATTTGTTGGAGAAGGGTTTAAACCGCGTTTCTCAAGGAAAGGTCAGAAATACCTGGTTTCTTAACCCCAAATGTTTGTTGATGGTCGCCACTAACCGAATTAGCGCCTTTGACTTCGTTTTTAATGCCTTAATCCCCAAAAAGGGTGAAGTGTTAACTGCTATGACTCATTTTTGGGCAACCAAAGTACTGTCTGATTTCAATCACCATCTGATTCCAGCTATGAGTAGGCCCGAATTTAACGCCGCCTATGATTTAAAGGGCATCTCTCTATCTCAATTACCAATCGAGCGTTGTTTGGTGGTTGATAACATGGGAGCAAAACTTTATCCTTTTGAAATGATTTATCGTCACCACATCGGCGGTTCAGTATTTAAAGACTACCAAAAAACCGGTATGGCTGCCGGACATCGATTAACGCCTGGGCTACCCAAGTGGTCCAAACTGCTCCACCCAATTTTTACTCCCTCTACCAAAGAAGAAGTGGATCATGATGTTAATGTTAATGCCGATTACTTCTTTAGTGAAATGAACAAAAAGAGGTTAGGAGCAGAACCGCTGGAAGTGGTTGATATGTTAGCCTCGGCTTATAACAAAGCCTACGGCTATGCTCAAGAGAGAGGGATTTTGATTCTAGATACCAAATTTGAAGTTGCCGGAAAAAAGATTGTTGATGAAATTCTGACGCCTGATTCTTCCCGCTTCGCCGTGAGCGAAGACTGGGGGAAAGCCATGGCTGAAGGACGCGATCCGCATTTTTACGACAAGCAACTTGTTCGCGATTACGTTGCCAAGATTGAAACTCCTTTTAATGTTGTTGGTGTTAATAAATTGGATCCAAAAAATCCGGATCATGTGGACTTTGTTCATGGCTTGAAAATTCCGGATGAAATAATTGGAGAGACGACTAAACGCTATCTGCAAATTTTTGAACGGCTCACCGGTACTAGCCTGAGAGAGTATCAGAAAAAAGAAATGGGTGTTAACCTCTAAATCATTTGGATAATGGAAAAAAGAAGAATTGTAGTTATTGTCGGATCTAAAAGCGACTTGGCGCAATGCCGGAAGGGGCTAGAGTTTCTCGCTGGTGACAATAGAGTGGAGGTAGTTGGCGTTTATGTCAGAAGCCAACACCGCAACACCCTGGAAACGCAAAAATTGTTAAAAAAATTAAGTGGGCAAGAAATTGATGCCGCCATTATCGGCGCTGGTTGGGCTAATCACTTATCCGGTTGTTGTGACGCTTATCTGCGTTATACCCTGAAAGATTCTAAAATAGTCGTGCTTGGCGTCGCTTTTGAAGACAGAGAAAATCCAAACCACACCAAGGCGGCCACTCTTTCAATTACCGAGGTTCCGGGAACTCAAGTAGTGTTTAATTGGTACGGAGATTTATTTATCGGTGCCGATGGTTTTTCCCGCGCCTGCGCTTTTGCGGCCATGGCAGAACTATGGCCAATGATAAAATTACCCAGTCCCAAAGATCCAATGGATCTGACATTAGACGAAGCTTTGAAATTAGCTTCAGAGTAAATATGTAAGCCAAACAAAAAGGGGTTGTTAAACAACCCCTTTTTTATTGTTATTGTTATTTTTCTCTTGCCACTCTTTAATTTTTTGGTGATTACCGGAGAGTAGAATTTCAGGGACATCATAGCTTTTATTTTTGATTTTAAACTTCTCCGGTTTGGTATATTGAGGATATTCCAGTATTCCCACTTGCGAATGAGACTCGTCTTGCGAACTTTGCTCATTGCCTAACGCTCCCGGTAAAAGTCGGGTGATAGAATCAATCATCACCATCGCGCCTAACTCACCTCCGGTTAAGACATAATCACCGATGGAAATTTCATCATCAATGAAATTTTTGATTCTTTCGTCTACCCCCTCATAACGGCCGCAGATAAAAATTACTTCATTCAGTTTGGAATATTTTTGTGCCAGTTGCTGGGTCCATCTTTGCCCTTGAGCAGAGAGCAGAACTATTTTTCTCTTTTTATTGACTCTTGGGGCTAATTTTTTTAACGCTTTATAGAGCGGCTCTATTTTCATGAGCATCCCGGCCCCGCCGCCATAGGGAGTGTCGTCAACAGTTTCGCGGCGGTCACCGGAAAATTCTCTCAGATTCTGGCTGATGATTTTGATGATGCCTTGTTTTTGAGCCCGCTTGATAATGCTTTCGGAAAAATAGGAATCAAAGATTTTGGGAAAGATAGTGATGATTTTGAAATTCATAAATTAATTATTAAATAAAAAACCACAGTAAAATAAGCTGTGGTTTTTTATTATGATAATTTTGTCAACTAGATTTTTAGGTCATCAACGGCCGAAGTATCAACATCTCGATTGTCTCTATTTCTTGACATGCCGGTTGGTTTAGCGCCGCCATTTGGGTCATAGATTTTTAAGTTAACGCGAGAGTTGTTTTTGGCGCCAATAATCTTAAGCAGGGTGCGAATAGCTTGGGCTGTTTGACCACGACGACCGATGACATAACCCATGTCAGCCGGATCGATTTTTAAAGTCAAAAGAACGCCCATCTCATCTACGGTTCTATCAACCACAACAGCGTCTGGGGTGGAAACGATGTTTTTTACAATCATCTCTAAGAATTCCTTGTCCTTCATACGATTCTTTCTCTAACAAATTGACGGATCTAAGATCTCTCAAATTTGTCAAAAATTATTAATTACATTCGCCTGCTCTAACAGGCAATTTATAATATTAAGTATAGCAGAGAGCTAAAAATTGTCAATTTACACCGCAGTTTCTTCAGTTTTGGCTGGGATTTCTTCGACCGGAGCGGCTTTAGCTTCCTCAGTCGCTTTATCAGCCACGGCTTTTTTAGCTTCTTCTTGTTTCTTGCCGATTTTTTCGGTTCTTTTCTGACTGATACTGGAAATAGCCAACTTTTTACCGGCGATAATCTTCTTTTCAACTAGTAAATTGTTAACGGTGGGAGATAATTCCGCGCCATTTTTAATCCAATGTTTTACTCGGTCGGCTTTGATTTGTAAATCTTTGGAATGGGGGTTATATGAACCTAAAATTTCTAAGAAATCACCAACGGGATCCTTAGTCTTTTCGGATACAATCAACCGGAACATTTTTTTATTCTTTTTTCCGACTTGAGATAGTCTGATAGTTAACATAATGGTTATTTATTCGTTATTTTTATAGAAAAATATTATCTTAATAGCCCCTAAAAGTCAAGAGCTTTTAGAATCTTGGTCGGCGATGACCGTCGAATCCGCCGCCATTGGGACGACTGCCGCCGGGACGGCTAAAGCTATTGCCCATCGGGCGACCTTCGGACTTGCCTTTTTCGTCTTTCCAGAGAGGCATATTCTCTTCCAAGCCTTTCATGGTCAGGTTTACTCGGCCCTGGTCATCAATTTCTTTGATCTTGGCGGTCACGACGTCCCCGATATTCAAAAAGTCATTAGGGGAGCCGATGAAGTATGGAGCCATTTCACTGACGCGAATCAGACCGTCATTGCCGCCGCCCAATTCCAAGAAAGCGCCGAAGTCCATGATGCGGACAATCTTGCCGGTGAAAACTTCGCCGACTTCAAATTCGCGAATAATATCTTTGACGGCTTTCTCGGCCGCTAAACATTTCTCGGAATCAACGCCGCAGATATTTACTTGGCCGTCATCTTCAATGTCAATGGAAACTTCAAAGTCATCAATAATCTTGTTGATAGTTTTTCCGCCGGTGCCGATAACCGCGCCAATTTTGGCCGGATCAATTTTGAAGGAAATAATTCTGGGAGCATATTTGGAAAGCTCAGCTCGAGGAGCCGGAATAGTTGCTTTCAAAACGCCGAGTATTTGGTTCAAAGCCTCGCGACCTTGAGCCAAAGTTTTTTTGATAATCTCTTCGGTCAGCCCGGTAGTTTTGGTATCAAGTTGAATGGCGGTCAGACCGTTATCGGTTCCGGTGATTTTGAAATCCATTCCCCCGTCACCATCTTCTAAATCTTGGATGTCGGTTAACACTTCCCACTTACTCATATCATGATTGGAGGCGAGGCCCATAGCGATACCGGCGACGTGACACTTGATTGGCACGCCGGCGTCCATCAGTGACAAAGTAGAGCCGCAAGTGGAGGCCATTGAGGATGAACCGTTGGAACCCAAGGTTTCGCTGACCACGCGAATGGTATAAGCGAAAACATCTTGAGCCGGCAAAACTGGCATCAACGCTTTTTCGGCGAGTGCGCCATGACCGACTTCGCGCCGACCGGTGCCTCGCATTGGAGCGGCTTCACCCACGCTATAGGGTGGGAAATTATAATGATGCATATAACGTTTTTTGCTTTTGCCTTCAATGCCTTCCAGAGTTTGCTCCAGTCCGGGAGCGCCCAAAGTGACAACGGACATGACTTGAGTTTCACCGCGAGAGAAAAGGCCGGTACCGTGAGTGCGGGGTAAAAAGCTAACTTCGCCTGATAATTCGCGGATTTCGTTCAATGATCGGCCGTCCACCCGGCGCTTTTCTTCTAAAATAGCGCGAGTCACTTCGGCCTCAATCATATCTTCCGCTAATTTCTTGACGATAAATTCGCGGTTAGATTTTTCAATGTTTTGGGAGAATAGATATTCATCCAGGTTTTCTTTGATAGCGCGAACGGCGCCTTTCCGCTCTCCCTTGGTGTAATATATTTTATCAAATAAATATTTTTTGATATTGTCGTTCATCCAAGCGCGGCCCACTTCCAATAATTGATTGGTTTCTTCCTTGATCTTGACTTCTTCGGCGGTAATCAATTTTTTGGTTTCTTCCTTCATCGGGACAGCCACTTGTTTGGTTAAGTCCTTAATCAAATTAATCGCCACTTGCATGGCTTTCTGCCCGGCTATAATAGCATCAAAGACAATGTCTTCGTGTACTTCGTTGGCTCCGGCTTCCAGCATGATAACTTTCTGATCGGTGCCGGCCACGATTAAATCCAGAGAGCTCAGGGCTTGTTGTTCGTAAGTCGGATTGAAAATAAATTTGTCTTCAATTCGGCCGACGCGAACGCCGCCAATCGGACCGTTCCATTTTAATCCGGCAATGGACAGGACGGCGGAAGCGGCGATGAGGCCGATGACGTCATGGTCGTTGACATTATCCACGGACAAAACGGAGATGATTACTTGAACATCTTTTTTTGATTCGGTGTCAAACAAAGGTCTGATAGCGCGATCAACCATCCGACCGGTTAATACCGCTTGATCGGTGGGACGACCTTCCCGCTTGACCCATTGGGAACCTTTGATAATTCCGGCGGCGTAAAGTTTCTCATCAAACTCCACCATCAATGGAAAAAAATCAACGCCATCGCGTTCTTTACGATTTTCCACGACGGTCGCCAAAAGGACGGTGTCGCCGTATTGCACTAAAACAGAAGCGTCAGCCTGTTTAGCCAGTTTGCCTGTTTTGATGGTGAGGGTGCGGCCTAACCAATCACAGGAGACAACAGTTTCTTTGTTGTTCATACTTGTTTATTGCTTGGCCGCCAGATTATAAGACTGTAGATTCGCTCTAACAGTGCTATGTATCTGTCGGTCAAGGCTTTATTATTAAGTTATTTTAGGGCTAAAATGACCCTTGAAAACACTCCCAGCTTATAATAAATATTAGAACTTGTAAATAGTATTGGTAAGTCCACGCACATTTCGGACAAATTAAGTTGGGGCCAAAAATAGAAAAGAGCGGTATAATAGTAGCGTTAGACTAATAACAAAACTATTAAAACCACTCAATTCTA
>MNUV01000047.1 GCA_001871235.1 Candidatus Falkowbacteria bacterium CG1_02_41_21 | reverse complement strand
AGACCGACAAGATGCTCTCTTGCGCTTCTTGCACCACTAATTGTTTGGCCCCAGTGTCTGATGTGGTGCGGCAATA
The DNA here is from genome assembly GCA_001871235.1 of Candidatus Falkowbacteria bacterium CG1_02_41_21. Lineage (GTDB taxonomy): Bacteria > Patescibacteriota > Patescibacteriia > Patescibacteriales > UBA12465 > CG1-02-41-21. Next base: position 6,722 of record MNUV01000047.1, on the reverse strand, counting down.
TTTCGGCATCAAGAAAGCGATTATGACCACCATCCATTCCTATACCGCCGATCAGAACTTGGTGGACGGACCGCATAAAGATTTGCGTCGGGCTCGCGCCGCCGCTTTGAATATGGTGCCGACTACGACCGGAGCCGCTTTGTCGGTGACGGAAGCAATTCCATCTTTAAGAAATAAATTTGACGGTTTAGCCGTTCGCGTACCGACTCCAGTGGGGTCATTATGTGATATTGTCTTTGTTACCAAGAAAAAAGTGAGTGTGGAAAAGGTTAACGCCGTTTTCAAAAAAGTGGCCAAGCTGAAACGCTATCAAGGCATTATCCAAGCCAGTGAAGAACCGTTAGTATCCACCGATATTATCGGTAATTCTTATAGCGCTATCGTTGATTTACCAATGACTAAAGTGGTGGACGGCGATTTATTGAAAATTACCGCTTGGTATGACAATGAATGGGGCTATTCCCATCGCCTAGCTGATTTGGCGGTCTTGTTTGCTAAAAAATAATTATAAATATTATGCCTAAGATTATTATTGCTTCCGGGCCGGTAATTGTTGAAGACAATAAGGTTTTGTTAAACCAGCACGGCGATACTGATTTTTGGAAGTTTTGTGGCGGACGAGTGGAGAGTATGGAGGTTGATTTAATTACCACTGCCAAAAGGGAAGTAATGGAGGAAATGGGACTGGAGATCAAGATTTTAAACAATACCCCCTTTTATTGCATACCATTAAAGAAACTGATGCGGGTCAAATTGATGTTATTCTAGTCCATTATTTGGCGCAAAAAATCGGAGAGATTAAACCGGGCAGTGATATCAGAAAATGGGCCTGGATCAATATTGCTGATTTGAAACAGGAGCCTTTAGCCCCGAATATTTTACCCGCCTTGCGTCATTTTGGGTTTATAACTGATTAATTATGAAGATTACAGATAAAATAAAGAAGGCTAATTTGATCGGCCGGGGCGGAGCCGGTTTTCCGACTGCCATTAAATGGGAATCGGTTTATAAAGCTAAGGGCGTTGATAAGTGTGTGATTATCAATGCGGCCGAGGGCGAACCGGGAGTCAAGAAGGATGGTTATATTCTGGCTAATTATTCCGCTGAAGTGTTACATGGTGTTAGCTTGGCCATGAAATATTTGGGCGCCAAGAAATGTTATTTATATATCAACCCGGCGTATTACCAAAAGTATCGTTTAAAAATTTTACAAGCAGTTAAGGCGAGTGGTTTGGCTAAGCGTTTTGAGTTTTTTGTTAAGCCTCACGACTCCGGCTATATCGGCGGGGAAGAAACGGCGATATTAAACGCCATTTCCGGTTTAAAAATTGAACCGCGTTTGAAGCCGCCTTATCCGACTGAGAGCGGTTTATGGGAAGCGCCGACTCTGATTGATAATGTGGAAACTTTTTATAACGTGGCCCTGGTTGATAAAGGGAAGTTCAAGCCAGAAAGATTTTATACTATCAATGGCCCAGTCAAGAAACCTGGCGTCTATCTGTATCCCGATAATTGGACTATTGAAGAGGTTCTAACTGAGAGCGGTAACTATCCCTTGTTTCCTTTTTTTGTTCAAGCGGGAGGTGACGCTTGCGGTGAAGTACTCAATCAAAAACAATTGGATAGGGCCGCGGCCGGGGCCGCCTCCATTACCGTTTATGATTTGAAGAAGCAATCGCCGGCGAAATTACTACGCTATTGGATTGATTTTTTTGCGAAAAATTCTTGCGGCCAATGTACGACCTGTCGGGAAGGGACTTATCGCCTGAAAGAATTGCTGGAGCAAAAGCCGATGGATTGGAAGGTATTTTCTGATCTGGTGGATAATCTATCGGAGACATCTTTTTGCGCTCTGGGCTCCAGTTTGCCGGTTCCGGTTAGGTCTTATTTTAAAAATGTTTTAGATAATAATTTTAAAAAGATATGAATAATGAAAATTATCAAGCACCAGAAAATTTAGATGCTGATGGTTTGACCGCGGCAGAGCGTGAGATAGCTGAATATTATCTTTCTTTGATGACTGAAACTAAAATTCCGGAAGGAGAACGAAGAGAGTGCAGCCAAGAAGTCGTTGAACTGCAAAATATGTTTGTGGCTTTTGAAGCGAAGCATTCTCTTGATGAATTATGTGCTATTGTTGATCTGACAGTTGATGAAGCCCCCAATAATTTAATCAGAGAGACCGCCAAAAAAGATCTGGCCCCGATGGCGGCGGCATTGAAGGTTTTGCAGAAGGAAACGAATATTGCAACGGACAAATATGACGAGTTGGAGGCCCAATATCGCCGTTTATCTAGCGCGGTGGGAATAATAAATAGCAATAAAGTTAGGCATTAAATAATAATTTAAAAATTATATTATAATTTTGCCGGTTAAATAATATTTTTAACTCGCGAAATAAAAAAATTATGGAAAATAATAAAAAAATGTCCGGAATTGATGATTTAGTGTCGGGGTCGGTCAAGCTTTATAAGCAACATTTTAAAAAGTTTATGTTGATGATGCTTGTCGGTTTGGCGGCTTATATCCCGTTTTATCTGATTTCAGCTTGGATGGCGGTTAATACCAGCATCGTTTTAGGTATTATTTTAGTGGCTCTATTTGTAGCGGCAATTATTGCTCTGATTTATTTCGGAGTCAGATCTCAAATCGGCATGTATTTTATTTTGAAAAATCCAACCATGGGATTTAAAGAATTGTTTAAAAATACCCGAGGTATTTTTTGGAAGTTCTTCGGCCTAAGCATTTTAACCGGAATTCTAGTTTCCTTGTGGACTCTGCTCTTAATCATCCCCGGTATCATTTTCGGAATTTTTTATTCTTTCGCTCTATATTTGTTAGTCTTTGAGGATGTGAAAGGCCTGAATGCCGTTAAAAGAAGCCAGGCCTTGGTTACCGGTTATTGGTGGGCGGTTTTCGGTCGAACGGCCTTTATGATTTTAGTGGCCATGTTAGCCTCTTTCGTTTTAAGCCTTCCGTTTGTTTTCTTGTCTGAGGGGACTACTTGGTATTCTATTTACAGTTTGGCTCAAAATTTAGTTTGGGCGGTTATCACCCCGATATTTATAGTCTTCCCTTATTTGATGTATAAAGATTTGCGGAGTATTAAGGGTGGTAAATAATTTATTATGCTTAAGAACGAGATTAAGATAACTATAGATGGGCAATCCATCTCAGTTTCAAGCGGTCAAAGTATTCTAGACGCGGCTTTAGCCAACGGTATTTTTTTGCCGTCTCTTTGCCATCACCCGGATCTCTCCATCAAAGCCAATTGTCGAGTTTGCGTGGTGGAAGTAAAGGGTTTGTCGCATTTGGTAACGGCTTGTTCCACCTCGGTTAAAGCGGGCATGGAAATATTGACCGATTCCCCTCGAGTCCGGAAATCTCGTAACTTAAATATTGAATTATTATTTGCGGAGCATATTGAAAAATGCGCCGATTGCACTTTGCGTTATAATTGCGCTCTTTTAGATTTGGCTCGGAAATATCAAATTAAGATTACCAGTTTTAAAGACCGGAAGGGGAAGAGACGGACCTATAAATTCGTCAACTCCGTGGAAATTGACGGCACCCAATGTATTGATTGCCGGAATTGTATTGACGCTTGTTCCAACATCCAAAAGATAAATTATCTGGAACTGAAAGGTAAAGGAATTAATCAGGAGGTAGTGCCGACCGCCAACAAAAAGATTGATTGTATTGATTGTGGCCAATGCGCTTTGCATTGTCCGGTAGCCGCGGCGCAAGAACAAGATGATTGGGCGGAAGTGGAGAAATTATTGGCGGATAAAAATAAAATTGTGGTGGCTCAATTTGCCCCTTCGGTTCGGGTGACTATCGGCGAAGAATTTGGTTTGCCCTATAATGAACAAAGCATCGGCCGGACCGTCACCGCTTTGAAAAAATTGGGCTTTCAACATGTTTTTGACGTTAATTTTGGCGCTGACGTGACGACCATGGCAGAGGCGCAAGAATTATTGGCCCGGTTGGGAAATAAGAAGGCTAAAATGCCGCTAATCACTTCTTGTTGCCCGGCCTGGGTCAAATATGTAGAGTTCTTTCATCCGGAATTGATGCCCAAGCTCACTACTTCTCGTTCCCCCCAGATTCATTTGGGTGGAATCATTAAAACTTATTGGGCCGATAAAATGAAAGTTGATCCGAAACGGATTGTGGTGGTTTCCATCATGCCTTGTACGGCGAAAAAATTTGAATCTCGCCGCAGTGAACTGAAAGTGAGTGGCCTTTATCCGGTTGATTATGTTCTGACTACTCGGGAGTTCGGATTTTTGTTAAAGAAAAATAGTATTGATTTTAAAAAATTAAAACCCGGCGCTAGTGACAAGATATTTAACGAGGGCAGCGGGGCGGCGGTGATTTATGGTTCTTCGGGCGGTGTCATGGAATCGGCTCTGCGGACCGCCTATGCTTTAGTTTGTCGGGACGAGTCGGCTAAATTTTGTAATTCTCGGATTGATTTCAAGGAGGTGCGGGGAGTGGAGGCGATTAAAGAAGCGGTGGTGGATATGGCCGGCCAAAAATTACGCGTGGCCGTGGTTAATGGCATTGGCTCCATTGATTGTATTCTGCCCAATTTGAAGAACTATGATTATATCGAGGTGATGGCTTGCCCCGGCGGCTGTATCGGCGGCGGTGGCCAGCCCATTCCAACGACGGCTAAATTGAGGCAAACCCGAATGGCGGCGTTATATGAGATTGATAAGTTTAAGGAGATTAGGAAGGCCCATAATAATAAAGCGGTGCTCCAGGTTTTAGCCTGGTTGAAGGATAAAAAAATTGATCATCAAGTTTTACATACTAAATATCAAAAGAGAATTAGAACCAAATAATTATATGAATTATTTAAGAGAAGCGGTGCTGGAGCGAGTTAGTCTTAGGGAGCTGGCGTTAATTATCGCTCTGGCGGGCTTGGCTTCGTTTTTGCCTTTTTTTATTCATATTCAATGGTTGGTCGGTCCGATAGTCAACGCTATTTTAATTATAGTTTTATTTTTGAGCGGTTTGCGGTCGGCCATTGTCGTCTCGGCCGTTCCCAGTTTGATGGCATTGGCCGGTGGTCTGCTACCGGTATTTTTGGCGCCGGCCATTCCGTTTATTATCGCTTCCAATATTATTTTTGTTTCCATTATCTATTATCAATATTATAATTCCAATCAAACCGACGCTTACTGGCGAGTTTCTTTTCTGGGCGCTTTCGTTAAGTTCACTTTTTTGTTTCTAAGCGCTCAATTCCTATCGTTCTTTATCGCCAATCCGAAGGCGGCGACTGTTTTAGGCGTGATGCTCGGCTGGTCGCAATTGTTTTCCGCTCTGGCCGGAGCGATTATCGCCTTCGGAGTTTTGAAGATGATAAAAAGAATTTAATAATTAACTAAAATTATATGAATCATAGAGCTTTAGGCACCATTACTATTTTATGCAGTGATCGCCACAGCAGTTCGGAGGCGATGAATAAACTATTAACCAAGCAGGGCCATCATATTATGGCGCGCCTGGGGGTTAATGTCGTTCAAAAATGCTTGGATCATTGTCCGGGACTAATCACTTTGGCGGTTGACTCCACCCGAGAAGAATTGGAAGCGGTCACCAGAGAATTGAATGCCATTCCGGATATCAAGGCGACGCTCTGCATCATGTTGGAGGAATAATCAGTTTGATAAATAAAAAAAGTATCTTGTTGTTAGATACTTTTTTTTGTTAAGGAATTATCATTTTTTCTTTCCTCAATAATTTGGAAAACATTTTTTGTTTTTTAATCTACGGCGTGATACTTGTTGGCAATTATCACCGTGCTCTTGCCGGTTTCAATATCAATAGCTTTCACCGCCAAAGAAACTCGGTTGTCTTTGTTGAGGGCTCCCCATATTTCGGTCGCTATTTCATTGGGTGTGCCGCTCAGTGGCAATAAATAAGGTTCGCCTTCAAACGATGGCAGGGGATCGCCGTCGCCCTCGTAGGTGGACACACAGTAGCCATAGCCAGGTTGAAATGTTTGGTAATGGTACAATTGTTTTTGACAATCCAGACCGAAGGGTGATTTTTTTAAAATCAGAATCTCGGCGCAGGGAGCTGGTCCATTGAGTATCAGACCGGTAATGCGTGGGGTGTAGTTGGGTTTATCCGGTTCATATTGCCATTCATCAAGACCCATTAATCCTGTTAGGCTAGAGTTTCCAGCGTCACGTCTGTGGATTAACGCTGGCGTTGTTTGATGACCGTTTGAGACGACAAAAGCGTCGCCGATACTATCCATAGCCTTGTAGATTATCAGCCTAGGATCTTTCATTTTAGCCGGATCGGCGGCTTTAGTTTCTAATCGGCCATCATCATCACAAACAAGAATACGATTTCGGCTGTCTGTGCCTCGGCCCATAATAGCGTAAACTTGAATCAGGTTTGTTTTTGATTCATCCATCCCCAGAATTATTATTCGGCCGGGATAGTGATTGTTTTTTAGAGCCTCCAGATTTATCTGGGCTAACTTGTTGATATCCACTGTTACCTCCTTTTTTATTGGTTAATATTAAGAACAATTAGGTTAATAGTTAATATTAATGAATTTTTTTATTATTGTCAATTTTTTCGCATTAGGTGTAAAGGCTAAGTAGAAATGTCATACCTGGACAAATTGCCTATTTATTAGTGGCCGATAAAATCGGCTGTTTTTTATATAAAAATTGCTGTCTCCAGGGATGATTAAA
>MNUV01000023.1 GCA_001871235.1 Candidatus Falkowbacteria bacterium CG1_02_41_21 | reverse complement strand
TCTTTCAAAGAAAAATATTCTCGCGCCAAAGCGGTCAGCTTCGGATCTATTTCCACGACATCAATAGTCGCTGTCGGATACTTCCTCAAATAATACTGCGGGTAAATATAAGCCGCTCCGCCGATCATCAGAGTCTTCTTAAATTGCGGCTTAAAATGCTCCGCCAGCCGGTAGAAGCGGCCATATTCGGACGCCAAATCATTGCCGTCTAAAAACATCGTGGACTGCCGGCCGAAACGATCGGTGGAGAGATTTAAGGTGGGCCGACTGGTCTGGGCATCAATCCCTTTATAAATCTCCACTTCGTTATAGGGCGTACTGAATGATATTTTTCCGGTTTGAGCATATTGTTTTTGCTCCGACCAGGCCACGGCCAAAATAGCCGAGACTAAAAATAGTAAAATAAATAATCTATAAAAAAATTTATCTTTCAATAAAAATAACGACAGCAAAACTAAAACGGCCGAGAGCAAAAAAATTATCTTGGTCACGCCCAGAAGCGGAATAATCAAAAACCCGGCCAAGAAAGTTCCGGCGATACTGCCGGCGGTAGAGAGGGCATAAAGGTTGCCGACTGTTCGCCCGGAATTATCCACGTTCTTTATCTTTAATCGCACCGCATAAGGCGAGACTATACCCAACAAAAAACTGGGAATAGAAAACAGAATTAAAGCGGAAAATAAAGCCGCCCAAGCCAAGTGATTTCCCAAACTCAAGAATGATTGGAGCACTGTAGTTTTGATAAAAGCCGGAATAACCACCCCGATACCGGCCAAAAAGATAATCCAGCCCAAATTGGCATAAGTGGCTGACTTGTCCGCCAATTTTCCGCCGATAAAGTAGCCTAGACTTAAACTGGCCAAAATAACACCAATTAAAGCCGTCCAAACATAAATTGAAGTGCCTAAATAAGGCGCCACCAAGCGCGAACCGACCAGCTCAAAAATCATTACCACCGCCCCGCTAATAAACACGGTAATTTCCAATAAGTATTTTTTCATGTTATTTCTTTTCGGCTAATTGATAATTATAGACCATGAGAGCCATCAGCATGATCCAAGTGATCCCTAAAGGATGGTTGGCATAAGGAGTAAAGATATTAACCACAACCAAGGCTATAATACTCAAAGCTAGGGCGATATTATTTCTCCAAGATTTTTTGATGATAGCAAACAACAAATATAAATAAGCCAGCAAACCAAAGATTCCCAGCTTCAACCAAAGATCCAGCCAGCCCCATTCAAAAGCATAGGTGGTATACATATTATCCGCCGTAGTTTCCGCCACTCTCGGATCGCTTGATTTGTAAGTCACCAAAGCGCCGAAACCGGAACCCAAAATCGGATTCTGATATAATTCCGCTTTCAAGGAATCAAGTAGAGCCCAACGGGATGAAATAGCTGATTCCGATTGAGTTAAGTTAGTCCGATCGGCAAACAACGATAAATTAAAACCGCCGGAAACTGGCGGATAAGGAAATTTAGCCACAGCCAAAACTAAAAATAAAGACAAAACTAAAATAACAACATACTTAACGGCATTAACCAGGGCTAATTTAATTCCTTCCCGCTGCCAAATAATTAACCACATTAAAAATAATAAAACTAACAGGGCTAACCAAAAACTGCGCGACATAGATATAATTATTCCCGCCCCAGACAGAATTAATAAAGACCAGAGCGACCACGATTGCTTGGTTCTCAACTTCCAAACCAAGAAAGGCGAAGCTAATAATAAGAAGATATGAGATTGAAAAAATATTCTAAAAAATCCTCCCGAGGCCGAGGTAATTTCCCCCACCCCGCTCAATCTGACCCAACGATAAAGATCGGGTAAAATACTGGGGATGTTATGAGTAAAGAAATAGAGCAATAATAAAGTCTTGATTGATAACCAAAGAACCGCCAGGACAAAAATCTGTTCTAATCGTTTCCAACTATCCTTCCTATTTTGACTGACGATAAAAACATCATAAAAAGGAAATAACAAAGCAAAATATAACCACCCGTTAAAGTCAAAAAATAAATTGGAAAAATCATGATTGCGAAGCACTCCATTCAATAACCCAAAAATCACCAAAAATCCCAGAGCTCCGAAGATCCAAAAAAATGGGAACTTTTTGACGCTCGGCCAAGGAAATTCTTTGGTTTTTAACCAGTGAGAAGCGAATGAGACCGCCCACACCGTCATTACTATCAACCACAGAATGATTCTCAAAGAAACTTGGACGCCCTGAGCCTCAAAATAGAAGAGATAACCCTTAGAACCGATAAACAGCTCAATCAGCAACAGCAAAACGCCATAATCCCGGCGATACAAAGTTAAAATCAAGGCTAATAAAGCGATTAACAGCACCGCCAAATTATTAAATAGTGGGATATAAAAAGTAAAAATAGAAAATAATTCCGCTAGGATAATTAAGCCCAATATCAATTTGCCATTATTATTAAAAATTTTGTTCATAATTTTAAATTAAACCGTGTTTAGTTTTTACAATTTTCAGCGCCGCATTATATTTTTTAACGGCCGGCAAAAATGGAAATAGCTTGTAAGCGGCGGCCGGCAACCAAGAACTGATGGTTCCACCTGGAATCACTTTAAATAATATTTTGTCTATCCACAAACCGCTATGTCCCTGCTCTAACATGGTCAGCCATAAATCCCAGTCTTGTAATTTTTTAATGCTTTCATCCCAACCGGTGGCCGGAAAATCACTCTTTCGGATGAGCGACATGGTGTGAATATAGGGCGCCTGTTGTAATTTAGCGGCAGCAAAGGGTCCCAACTTAAATAATTTATGGCCCCATCTGAAAGAAGAATAGACGTAACTGACTTCCGGCTGAGCGCTCAGTTCACTGAGCATCATGGCCAACGCTTGCGGAATCAAAACCGCATCAGCATCACAAAAAAACAGATATTCTCCGCGTGACTGGCGCCACCCAATATTGCGCGCTGAGGGAGCGCCGTGATTTTGTTGGTGGATGATAAACCAAGTATTAGTGGATTCGGTTTTGTTTAGAAAATTTTCTAAAACTCCATCCAGATTATCCTTTGAGCCATCGTTAACGATAATTACTTCAAAATCTTGATAAGTCTGCTCCACTAAGCTCTCTAGAGTTTTGACAATCTTGTCCGCCTGATTGTAAACCGGAATAATAATCGAAATCATATCTTAAGAATTAATTTCTAAATAAATCTTTTTAGCTTGGGTCTTCCAATTAAATTCAGTCTCAACTCTAAAACGGCCTTTTTGCCCCAAATAATTTCTCAAATCATAATTATTCATTAACTTTTCTAAACTAAGTGCCAGATCCTTTACCTTGTCAGAATCAATTAAAAAGCCATTGGTGCCATTTAAAACGGCATCAGCCACTCCGCCGCTGCCGGTGGCCAGAACCGGTTTTCCGGCTAAATTGGCCTCCAGGTAAACAATCCCAAAGCCTTCAAAATCACCGGCCAGATTGCGAGTCGGCATGGCGAATAAATCACAGAGGTTCAGCCAAGCCCATTTATCGGCTTCGCTGACCGGCCCGACAAAAGTCACTAGGTTATCCAGACCTCTCTGCCGGCAGAGATCTTTCAAATAGACCTCATCCGGGCCGGCCCCCAAAACCACATAACGCCAACCGCTAATTTTTTCCCGTCCCAAAAATTCTAAGGCTGAAAGCATCGTATCCACTCCTTTCCGCTTCACCAGGCGACCGATGGTAATAATCACTTTTTTATCAACTAAATTATATTGCTGTTTCAACTCTTCAATTCTTGGCGGATCAACCGCCAAGAGGTCACTCGCGCCCGGATTAACCACTACTATTTTTTGACCTAAGTTTAAAGAAAAATCTTTAACCAATTGAGCTACATAACTATTGGAACAAAAGATCTTGTTGGCTCGCCCCAAAATCATCTTAGTCAAAAATCTTTTTCGAACATTAACCAAGGCTAAAGGGAAATCCATTCCGTGTAAAACAACGGCATAGGGTTTATGAAATAATCGACTAAAAAGATAGACCACGCTGCCTAAGGGTAAAATTTGACCGGCTAAAATATAATCTACTTTTTCGGTTTTGACGGCGCGATATAAATCTTGCCAATATAATAAATATTGCCAAGGATTGGGGGAATATTTTTTAAATAAAACTTTAAAACTGCCGGCTTCCGGCCAATTCTTTTCCAGATTATGATAATAATTGGCGACCCCGCCCTTAAACGGCGGGTATTCCATTGTGAATAATAAAGTTTTCATGTGATTATTCTATTTCACCGGTAGTTTTTTCTTCCGAGACCACCTCGGCCGCCCGAGATGAATTCGGCTTTTTAAATGATTTTATAATATATAAAATGTCAGCCTTATGGAAACCACCCAATAAATAGATTAAAGAAAAATAAACTACCGCGGATATCGTTGTTATAATCACCACATTCAATATCGGTTTCATCCAGAAGATCAATGAAGACATCAGCATGGAAGCCAATAAGGCCTTAGCAAAAACCAAGAGATTTTTTTTAGGACTGTAAACGATAATCTTCTTGACCCAAATAATGCCCAGAATAAACATCAAAAGATTAGTCAATAAAACGGTCAGACCGGCTCCAGTCGCCTTAAAGAGCGGAATTAATACCAAGTTCAAACCGATACTGGCCAAGGTCACAATCAGCATATTAAAGGTATTTCTTTTTTGCCGGTCGCAAGCGTTCAAAAGCGAGCCGATGGGAAAATTAATAAAAATAAAGAACAAGGCAATAATAGTAATCCGGAGCGGCAAAATCGCCGCGGCAAAATCACTTTTGAAAATGAGCACAATTTTATCCGCCAGCATTATCGTCCCAAAAATAATCGGCAACGAAATAATCACCAAATAATTCATCGCTCTTTCAAAGGCAATCGTCAGCTGCGGCCGGTTGGTTAGCCAATAGGTACTCATGGCCGGATAAAGCGAAGCGGTGAAAGCTAGGGGTAAAAACTGCAGAGCAAAAATAATTTTGAAAGCCACCTGATAAAGACCGACATAATAATCGCCGGCCATTATAGACAGAAAGACCGAATCCAGATAAGTATAGAGACGTTGGAAAATGGCAAAAAAAGCAAACGGCAAACTGATTTTAAAAATTGATTTGATTAGCTCAGCGTCATATAAAAGTTGCAGTTTGATCCCAATCTTATGGTGCAGCACCCAAAAAGAATAAATAAAATTATAAATACTAGCTAAAGCTAAAGTACCCAAGATTAAACGTAAATTTAAATCCAGACACATCGCCACCAAACCAAAAGACAAAACGATTAATTGAAAAATAACTGAGGCGATGCTCTCATATTTTAAATTATGAAAACCTCTGATGGTGGCAAAAAAAGTAGTGGTAAAAGAATCAAGCACCATGCAAATAATAGAAATATAGACCAGATCTTTGGTTAATTGATCATGATTAAACAAATTTATCATCACTGCCACAATAATAGTAGTTAAAAAAGTCAGGAGTAATTTAATGCTTAAAATATTCCCCAATAATTTTTCGGCCGCCTCTTGTTTTTTAGCCACTTCCCGGGTCAGAAAATTAATAAATCCTAAATCGATAAAAATCGCAAAGATGGTGGTGAAGGACAAGGCAAAATAGTATTTACCCAAATTTTCCGGTCCTAAATTTCGAGCCAAAAACGCAAAATAAGTAAAAGAAATCACCTTTTGCATAATTAAAGCGATGGTCAAATATGAAGTATTCTTGGCGATATTATTGATTTTAGTCATCTGGTTCTTATTATAACACAAGAAAGCCTAAAATGTTAAGGGATTTCCCTTTTTTGCTTCTATTTTATTTTATCAATTCTTTATAAAAAATTTATCTCTCCTGTGCTATAATATATCCATAATAAAATAAGCAAAATAATATGCGCATTCTTCTAATTGAAGACGAGAAAGACATCGCCGAATTCATTAAAATCAACTTAGAGACTGAATTCTATACCGTGGATATCGCTTACGACGGTGAAAGGGGTTCATTTCTGGCTCGAACTAATGACTATGATTTAATAATCTGCGACTATATTTTGCCCAAACAAAATGGGCCGGAGGTAGTTAAAGAAATCAGGCAAGAAAATAAAAATGTCCCGATCCTGATTCTATCGGTCAAATCTGAAATTGATTCCAAGGTTAATCTTTTCAATTTGGGAGTGGATGATTATCTGACTAAGCCCTTCCTGTTTGAAGAACTCTTGGCCCATGTTAAGGCAATATTGCGCCGGCCACTGAAACGAGAAAATCAAATCTTGAAAATTGACGACTTAGTGGTTGATATTGACCGGCACTTGGTCAAACGCGGTCGCCAAACAATAACCCTGACCAGAAAAGAATTATCTCTTCTGGAATATCTGCTCAAGAACCGCGGTCGAGTCATTAGCCGCGTAGTCATTATGGAGCATGTTTGGGACGCCAACGCCGATCCTTTCTCCAACACCATTGAATCTCATATCACTAATTTAAGACGAAAAATAAATCTCACCGGCAAAAAAGAATTGATCCATACGGTTTCCGGCCGCGGCTATAAAGTTGACATCAGAAAATGAAACTCCACGGCCTTACGCCCGTGGTATCTCAGGGCTTACGCCCAAAAAAACCATGAACAATCATGGTTTTTTTATATTGCAAGCTTCGC
>MNUV01000025.1 GCA_001871235.1 Candidatus Falkowbacteria bacterium CG1_02_41_21 | reverse complement strand
AACCTAGGTATCCAGACGATATGATATTGATTGTGGTAGATGACGTGAGCTTGGCGGAAATATTTCATGCTTACATTATAGCAAGGAATTGAAGATAGTGGATATGCCGCTTATCCACGGCCTAATGGCCGTGGTTTTGCCCTGGAATTGGGCATATAAAAAAGAAGACCCACAAAAACAGGTCTTCTTTTTTATATCCTTTTTATTTATCTTCGCCCTCTGGTCTCTTCCTTTAATTTTCCCGTCTTCTTCAAATACTCTCGCTCTTTATGCAAATCCAAACCGATCAGCGCTCTCTTCTTTAAAATTCTTTTGGTGCGTTTCGATTCAATGTGTTGCTTGCGGCGAGAAACTTCTAAGATGCGATTATTCTTCAAACCGGTTTTGAAACGGCGCAAAAAACTTTCAAAGCTTTCGCCCGGTTTTCTTTTAAAATCAGCCATATCCGACCCCCTTTCCATTTTGCTTATTATTCATAATTATTTCTTTTGATTAAATCTTTTTTGCAAACGCTCCTTCAAATCTTTCTGAGTAATGACTTCTTGGACGCCCAATTCCACATCACGATATAAAATGGTTTCCGAACTGATTTCTTTTTTGCCCAGGATCAAAATAATCTTGGCATTCAATCTTTTGGCTTCTTCCAACTGTTCGCGCAAATTATCCACGGAGAAAGCTTGGCGGACACAAAAGCCCAATTTATATAATTCTCCAAAAAGAGCCATGCCTCTAATTCTGGCTTGGTCGCTAACTTGAGCCAAAAATATTATATTCTCTTCCTTCTTAAAAATCAAATTCTTTTCTTTAATCTTGGCCACGGTTCGCTCCAAACCGCCGGCAAAACCAACCAATGGAGTCGGTCGACCGCCTAATTGTTCCACAAAATGGTTATAACGACCGCCCCGACCCAAAGACAGTTTACCGTCCAACTCGCCCTGGTCGTTAACCGGCCAAATTTCAAAAATAGTTTCAGCATAATAATTCAAGCCCTTGATTAGATAGGGATTAAAATTATAATTGATATTTAATTCATCCAAATATTCCAGAACCCGAGTAAAATAATTATTACTGTCATCGGATAAAAAATTAGTAATCGGCGGGGCCTCTTTCCTAACCTCTACACAACTGGGCTCGGTACAATCCAAAAGTAAAATTGGATTTTTCAACAAATTCTTTTTACATTCCGGACAAAGTTTGATCTTTTTGGAACGGTCTTTATAAAATTTAGCAAACTTGTTCAAGAATTCTTTTTGACATTCAAAAGAACCGACGCTATTGATCTGGACTTGAACATTAATCTGCAGTTCTTTAAAAATACTGTAAATAATATCAATTAATAAAGCTTCGCCGACCGGCTTAGGTTCGTCAAATAATTCTAAAACAAATTGATTGAACTGACGATAACAACCGGTTTGCACTCGGGCTTCATGACGGAAGACCGGACCGATGGTAAAAATTTTAACCGGCTGTGAAGTAATACCCAAATTTTGCTCTAAATAAAAACGAGCCAGGCCATGAGTCAAATCAGGTCGGAGCGCCACCTTGTCAGTTTTACCGATTTGATAATAATAAATATCTTTCAAACGAGGAGATTTTTTAAACAAGCTAAAACTTTCCACGATCGGAGTTTCGGCCCGATTGAAACCGTATAAATTAGCTGCTTCGCTCACCTTATTAATCACCGAATTCCAATATTTATAATCCGAAAAATTAATATCTTTAGTGCCCAAAATCCGAGACACGGCGTCTTTACGACGGCTCGGCTCAATTGTCTTAACTACGGCCGGTCTTTTGATAAATTTTTTAGGTCGTGACATAAATTTATAAATTAATATTTATACTCCGGCGTATGAAAAACCGTAATTTGATTAAACGGCCAACCGCGAAGCATCACTCGTCCGGTTAAAAAGCTTTTATTAACAGCCCCAAAACTGCGCGAATCTTTAGAGGCATTACGATTATCTCCTAGAACAAAATACTCACCGCTTCTCAATGTTACTATTTCTTCGCTTAAATCATAGGTCTTGATATTGTCGGCCAGATAAGCGCTTTCATCCAAAACAAAACCTTCGGGACGCTCATCATTATAAACATAAATACTGCCGTCCCTGATTTCGATTCTTTCTCCCGGCAGAGCGATTATCCGTTTGATAAAATATTCTTGGGGATTTTGCGGATACCTAAAAACTACAATGTCGCCTCGCTGGGGCGCATTAAAGCGATAGCCGATTTCATCAATAATTAAATATTGATGATCGTGAAAAGTCGGTTCCATGGAAGCGCCTTTCACGTAGAAAGGCTGGATGATGAAATAACGAATTGGCAGAATGATGACTAAAGAGATAACCACGATTTTAAGAAATTCTAAAATCTTTCTGAGCATAAAAAAAGGCTATAAAGCAGAGTTTATTTTCTGTTTTAAAGCATAATTGTAATTATTTATATACCTAATTTAACATAATCCCGGCAAAAGAGCAAACCGAAACAAATGGCTAATATTAAATAATAAACATGGCATCGCCATAGCTAAAGAAGCGATATCCCCGCTTTATGGCTATTTCATAAGCTTTGTCAATATTGGCCTTGCCGGCCAGAGCCGAAATTAACATTAATAGCGTTGATTCCGGCAAATGAAAATTGGTAATCAGAGCATCAACGACTTTAAATTGATAGGGCGGATAAATAAAAATATCAGTCCAACATTTAAAATTTTTACCATCATTAAACTCCGAAGGGGCTAAATATTTTCCCAAAGTTTCCAAGCTCCGACAACTGGTAGTCCCGACAGCAATAATTCTTTTTTTAGCTTGCTTAGCAGCTATAATTTTTTTGACCGCCGCCGCTTTTATTTCCAGCCGCTCGGCATGCATTTTATGTCCCAAGATATTATCGGTTTTAACCGGCGCAAAAGTTCCCATTCCGACATGGAGCGTCACTTCCAATATTTCCACCCCCAAAGCCTTAATCTTCTCCAATAATTCCGGCGTAAAATGAAGCCCGGCGGTCGGAGCGGCTACCGACCCCACCTGCTCTTTATCGGCATAAACCGTCTGATATCTGGCCTTATCTTCCTTTATTTCTTTATCTCTCTTAATATACGGCGGCAATGGCACTAAACCGATTTTTTCCGCGATTGCCAAAAGTTCTTTGGCATTCTTGTTAAATTCCAACTCCCAGGTGCCGTCTTGATTATTTTTAACAACCCTAGTTTTTAATCCTGCGCCGAACTCAATTTCTAATTTCTCGCTGGCTCGACCGCCCAGAAGACATTCCCATTTTTGGTCGGAGATATGTTTTAATAAAAAAACTTCCACCTGGCCCCCGCTACCAATTTTTTTTCCTAACAATCTGGCCGGAAAAACTTTAGAATTATTTACCACCAAGACATCGCCGGGACGCAAGTAATTAATCAGATCATAAAAATGTTTATGTTCCACTTCTCCGCTCTTTTTAGCCAAAACTAAAAGACGCGAGTGGTCTCGCGGCTCGGCCGGCGTTTGAGCGATTAACTCGGCCGGTAAATGATAATTGAAATCGGCTGTTTTTAACATTAAATTAAAGAATCGGGCTTAGGTTTTAGATTCAAATGACCATAGGCCAAATCGGTAGCCACTCGGCCCCGCGAGGTCCGATCTAAAAATCCCAACTGCATCAGATAAGGTTCATACATATTTTCAATGGTATCCATTTCTTCTCCAGTCGCGGCCGACAAAGTATTAAGCCCCACCGGACCGCCTTTAAACTTATGAATAATGGTTTCCAAAATTTTCCGATCCACCCAATCCAATCCCAACTCATCAATTTCCAACATGGCAAAAGAATCAAAACAAGAATCTTGGCTAATCTGCCCGTTGCTTTTCACCTCGCAATAATCGCGCACCCTCTTGAGCAAACGATTGGCGATGCGCGGAGTCCGACGAGCTCGCTCAGAAATAGCTCGACTGGCCACTTCATCAATTTGGACTCCCAATAGTCCGGCGCTCCGATTAACAATTTTTTGAATATCTTCCGGTTCATAAAAGTTGAGATGATGCGTCACGCCAAACCGGTCGCGGAGCGGAGCCGACAAAGTACTGGCTTGAGTGGTGGCGCCGATAATTGTAAACTTCGGCAAATCTAAACGTAAGGTTCGAGCGCTCGGACCTTTGCCCATAATAATATCCAGGACGTAGTCTTCCATGGCCGGATATAAAATTTCTTCAATGGTTTTGTTTAAGCGATGAATTTCATCAATGAATAAAATATCGCCCTCATTCAAGTTGGTCAGAATGGCTGCCAAGTCGCCGGACTTTTCAATGGCCGGACCGGAAGTGACTCGGATATTGGCTCCCAATTCATTGGCAATCACGTGAGCCAAGGTGGTTTTGCCCAGTCCCGGAGCGCCATAGAGCAAAACGTGCTCCAAAGTCTCCCCTCTTTTTTTGGTGGCGGAGATAGTTATTTGCAAATTCTGCTTAATCTTTTCCTGCCCCACATATTCGGCTAAAGTCTTCGGACGCAAGCTAAAATCAAAGGAAATTTCCTCCGGTTTTTCGCTCGGACTGATTAAGCGCTCTTCTTGATTATCCATATATCATAAGATTAGCATATTGGACGATAATGGCAAATCTACTTTTTAAACTCGCAAATACCTCTAAAATCACAAAACTGGCACTTGATGCTGTCGGGCGTCGGAGTAAAGTCCAGACTTTTAATAGCTTTAATCTCTTCAATAATTTCTAACTGCAATTTTTCGATATCTTTGGGCTTCGGGACGAAAGAAACCTTTTCGCCGTTTTCCAGATAATAGTAACTTAAAGTGCTGACTTTTACCTTCAGATAATCTTCCAAAAATAATTGATACAAAATTAATTGGCGCTTGTCCTTCCACTCCAGCTTCTCTTTGGGATTCCCCGTCTTGTAGTCCACTATTTCCAAAGTGCCGTCGGCTAATTGATCCACGCGGTCAATCTGACCCTTGATTGATTCCCCGCCGATTTTGAAAACAAAATCTTTTTCCAAAAACAAAACTTGAGGTAAATTATTGTTTAAATTTTTTTCAAACTTCTGTAAAATTTCTCTTCCCTTTTGTTTGTATTCTTCCCGCCGGGCTTTACTCTCATAACCATCTCCGGCCCAATACTGATCATATAATTCCATAAGGCGACGGTTATCAATTGCTCCCGGCCTCTTTTCTTCATTTACCAACAACGGCAACATAAATTCGCACAGCACTTTATGCATTAATTGACCGAAAATCAAACTGGGCTTGTCAGTCGGAGCCGGAATACGAAGGATAAAAGCCAGCTTATATTGCAACGGGCAATTGGTATAAGCGGCCAATTGAGAAAAGGAAAACTTGGCCGGTAATTGAGGCAGAAGTACCTTTTTTTCTTCTTCGCTAATCGGATTATTCAATCTTTGAACATCACGCATTAAATCATTTTCCAGCGGCAAAGCCATATTCCCCAACTCCGGATCAAGACCCATCTCGACAATGAAGCGGGATGGTTTTTTCTCTCGGGCGCCACCATAATCTTTGGCCGCCGTTAAATATAATTCATCTTTGGCGCGAGTCATGGCCACATAACACAAGCGACGTTCTTCTCCCAAATGAAAGTCGGACCCCTCGCCCAATTTTTCTTTGACGAGCGGTTCGGGAATAGAAATTCTTTCTCCCCGGTTAATCGTCGGGAAGCGTTTGTCCACCAAATCCACCACAAAGACATATTTAAACTCCAGGCCTTTGGCGGCATGGATAGTCATCACTTTAACCACATCGGCGTCATCATAGTCCAAACGCAAAGCTCCGGTCTCCCCCGCTTCCATTTCCAAGCTAATCATTTCCATAAAATCCTTCAAACGTAAATCCGGATCGGCCGTTTCAAATTCTTTGATTTTTTGATAGAACTGGTTGAGATAGGAGAATATTTCGCGGTCAACATCGTGATCTAAGGTTTTGAATAAACCGATGTCGTAGACAAAGCGGACAAAGAGTCGACTAGGTTTAGTATCCTTGGCCAAATTGGAATGGGCCTCCACAAAATTTAATAAGCTATTGATATTGTTAACCGATTCCGCTGAGATATTATCAATCGCCGAAATATTTTTCAGAACTTCATATAAAGACCAGACTTTAGTGCGGGCGACGCGCGTAATATTTACTAAATCATCATAGGCCACTTTGAAGACATCCATATTCAACACCCGAAACAAAGCGGCTGATTCGTGATAATTATCCAGTAATTTGAAATAGGAAATGATATCTAAAATAATCGGCTTGAAATATAAACCTTTTAAGGAAACAAATTGATAAGGCAGGCCCTGACGTTTCAGCTCCTTGATATATTTGTCGGCCGTATCATTGGCGCGCACTAAAATGGCGAAGTCCAACCAGGAAACATCATCCCGGGCTTGATATTCCGATTTTATTTTTTCCACGACAAAAGCCGCCGCTTCATGATCATTATTAAAATTTAGAAATTTAACATGAGGTGACAAACTGGGACTTGAAGTTCTCTTGGCCACCAATCTTTTATCAATCTTCAATTTGGCCTCCAGGCGATTGGGATTATTATTTTGAATAAAATGATAGGCCTTGTCCAATATTTCTTGATTGGAGCGGTAGTTCTCGGTTAAAACAATTTCCTTGGCTTGAGGATAGTCATCTTTAAACTGAAGAATATTGGAGATGGAAGCTCCCCGAAACTTATACACC
>MNUV01000054.1 GCA_001871235.1 Candidatus Falkowbacteria bacterium CG1_02_41_21 | reverse complement strand
AAACGGCGATTAATTTTTTGCCGCTTGTCTTCAAATAATTCCGGCAGACCATCCAGGGCCGTTTGTTTCCAGCGGGAAATAATGTTGGGATGGACTCCATACTCCGAAGCGATTTCATTAGCCGTCTTGTCATTTCGCAAAATGGCGAGGACAATTTTAGCTTTTTCTTCTTTGGATACTTTGTTGTTTTGTTTCATATGGTCCTATTATACCATACCGGCCATCAACTTTTTAATAGGTCAAAATGTGTGCAGGATTACTGGACCATTATACACCGGGATGGTTTAACAAAATTAAAAAGGGTATTTAAATATCCTTTTTTTCTTGGCCAAAAACTATTTTTCAAACGATAATGGGCCTTTTGTCAATATTGCCTAGGACTATCTATTCTGTTAAAATACAATTGCACCTTAATTAGTTATCCTCAAAATTATGAGCAAAAATGAATCCTACCAGCGCCCCTCTTGGGACGAATATTTTATGAATATAGTGAAGATGGTCGGGACCAGGGGAACCTGCGATCGCGGTCGTATTGGTTGCGTTATCACCAAAGATAATCGCATAGTCACAACCGGCTATGTCGGCTCACCTCTGGGCTTAGCCCATTGTGACGAAATCGGTCATGAAATGCATACCATAATCAACGAAGACGGTACCGAGTCAAGACATTGCATTCGGACCACACATGCCGAGCAAAATGCTATCTGCCAGGCCGCTCGTTTCGGAATATCATTAAACGGCGGCACACTTTATTTACAAATGACTCCTTGTTATACTTGCGCTAAAATGTTGATTAACGCGGGTATCAAGCGGATTGTCTGCGAAAAAGATTATCACGCCGGAAAACGAAGCAAAGAGATTTTCCAAGAAGCCGGCTTAGAATATGTATTGTTAAATGATGAAGTTTTAAAATACGAAGACCAATAAAAAATAAATAATAATTCTATATCTATGGCTAAAATTTTTGTATATGACGAATTCGGTCCGGAGGACACCGCGATGATGCAGGCCCTTTATTCCCGCAGTCCCAAAAGCGTTGTGGAACACGTGGAAAAGGTGAAACAAAGCGGCTCCGGAAAATTTATGGAAACATTCTATGTCGGCTATGGCCACATGAGTATCGCCGACTGCGGCTCTACCACCATTTTTATTGAACAATTGAGCATGTTGGCCGACAAAGCCATCCAAGACAACCAATTATATTCCGGTCAAGAAACTTCCACTCGCTATATTGATATGAGCCAGCAAGCCATTATTGACCCCTTGGGCACGCCGGAGTCCAAAGCGATTCACGACAAATGGATGGCCTTTTATATTAATAATCAAGGAGCGGTGCAAAATTTCATCAAACAAAAATATCCCAAAAAAGACGATGAGGATGAAGCGGTTTATGACAAAGCCATCAAAGCGCGCACTTTTGATATTATGCGCGGCTTCTTACCGGCCGGTATCACCACTCAATTGAGCTGGCATACTAATTTGCGCCAAGCCTGGGACAAACTATCATTATTGAGACACCATCCGCTAACTGAAGTCCGGGATATTGCCAATGATATTTTAGCTAAGTTGAGAGAAAAATATGCTCATAGTTTCAGCCATCAATTATTTGAGGAACAAGAAACTTATCGCGGCTATACCGTCTCTAAACATACCTATTTTCAACCGGAAACTGCCGTGCCCTTCCAGATGTCGACTACTATTAAAAATGCCGAACTGGAAAACTATACTGATATCTTTATAAATCGTCCAATAAAAACCAATCTGCCGACATTTTTAACCGAGCTGGGCCAAGTGACCTACGATTTTATTCTGGACTTTGGTTCCTTCCGCGACATTCAAAGACATCGCAACGGTGTTTGTCGGATGCCTCTCCTAACCACCAATCTCGGCTTCAACGCCTGGTACTTGGAACAATTACCGACTGACCTACAAAATAAAGCCAAAGAATTAATTGCCGAGCAAACTACCGCCTTGGAGCAATTGGAAACTATTCCCGAAATCAAGCAATATTATATCGCCATGGGATTCAATGTCCCCTGTCGTGTCACCTATGGTCTACCGGCTACCGTCTATACCGTAGAATTGCGCTCCAATAAGACGGTGCATCCAACGCTCAGAAAAATTGCTCATCAAATGCAATCCGCTCTGCACGAAGCCTTCCCCAAACTATTATTGCATTGTGATTTAGGCGCCGATGATTGGGATATTCGTCGCGGCCGGCAAGACATCGTTAAAAAATAATTTACATGCACCTATGGAAAAGAAAATAGTTATTGGCTTAACCGGACAAATCGCTTGCGGTAAAGGCGTTATCAAAAAACATCTGATGGAAATTCATGGAGCCAGTGATTACCGCTTCTCCACTATTCTCCGCGACCTGTTGAAACGCTTGCACCTGGAATTGACCCGAGAAAATCTAATCCATATTTCCACCATTCTCCGCCAAAATTTCGGAGATGACCTTCTGGCTCACGCCATGGCGGAAGATATCAAAAATGATGAGCAACCTTTTTTGGTGATTGACGGCATTCGTCGCTTGGCTGATATTAAATTTCTGAAGACCATCCCGGAATTTAAACTAGTCCGAATCGTGGCCAATGAAAAATTGCGCCACGAGAGAGTCGTTTCCCGTAATGAGAATGCCGGCGACGACCAAAAAACTTTCGCCGACTTTTTGGAAGATCAACAACAAGAAACCGAGATCCAAATCCCGGAAGTGATGGCTACCGCCGACTACGAAATAATCAATGAAGGCACTTTGGACGAGCTTAATAAAAATGTTGATGACATTATCGCCGATATTAAAAAACATAACAATTAATATCTATGACTCTCTCCGATTATCAACAAAACTCTAAAAAAACCGCCATTTATCCCAATGTCGGCAGTAATTTTGTTTATCCGACTCTAGGTCTGGCGGGCGAAGCCGGCGAAGTGGCCGACAAAATCAAGAAGATTCTACGGGACAAAGATGGTCAAATCAATGATGCCGACCGCCAAGAGATTGGCAAAGAACTGGGTGATGTCCTCTGGTATATTGCCCAAATGGCTACTGAACTCAATCTGTCTTTAGACGAAGTCGCTCAAAATAATTTGACTAAATTATTATCCCGCCTAGGCAGGAACGTCCTCGGCGGAAACGGAGATAATAGATAATTATAAATAATTTCTATTCTATGAAAAAATTACACGGCAAATTAATCGTCATCGACGGCGGTGACGGTTCGGGGAAAGCGACGCAATTAAAAATTTTAGCCGAAAAATTAAAATCTCTGAATTATGAGATAGAAATCATTGATTTTCCGCAATATGGCCAAAAATCAGCCGGCATGGTCGAAGAATATCTCACCGGCCGTTATGGCACGGCTGACGAAGTCGGACCATACGGAGCTTCAATTTTCTATGCCATTGATCGTTATGATGCCAGCTTCAAAGTCCGCGGATGGCTGAAAGAAGGAAAAATCGTTCTGTCCAATCGTTATGTCGCCTCTAATATGGCGCATCAAGGCGGGAAGATAAAGAACGATATTGAAAGACAAATCTACTTTAAATGGCTCCATGAATTGGAATATGATATTTTTTGTATTCCCCGCCCCGACGTTAACCTTATTCTTCATGTCAATGCCGAAGTCGGGCAAAAACTGGTTGACAAAAAAGGCCACCGCGATTATGTCGGAGGCACCAAGCGCGACATTCACGAATCTGATATTAATCATTTGAGAAGCGCTGTTGATGTCTACACCGAAATTGCCCAAACCTTTGATGATTTTGTCATGATTGAATGTATGGCTGACGGTAATATTATGGGGCTGGAAGAAATCCACGAAAAAATACTGCAAGCCGCCCTGAAAGTCATTAATTCTTAACAAACCGAGATAAAAAGGACTTAGATGAATTAAGTTCTTTTTTGTTGCTTTTCAGCCCTAATTTTGATAAAATAAAGGTATTAAACTTATGCCCTATGACGTCATTATCGGCCTGGAAATCCATGCCGAATTAAAAACGGCCAGCAAAATGTTCTGCCGTTGTCATAACCACCCCATCGGTCAAGCGCCCAATACGGCTGTTTGCCCGATTTGTCTTGGCCATCCCGGAACATTGCCGGTATTAAACCAGGCGGCGGTAATTATGATCTTGAAATTAGGCCTGACTTTAAACGGGACCATTAATTTAATTTCCAAATTTGATCGCAAAAACTATTTCTATCCCGACCTGCCCAAGGGCTATCAAATTTCCCAATACGACCTACCTTTGATTTACAACGCCAAACTGGAAGTTGACGATGAAACTATTGATATCACCCGGCTTCACTTGGAAGAAGACACGGGCAAATTAACTCATCCGGCCAAAGAAGATTATACCTTGATTGACTATAATCGCTCTGGCACACCGCTGATTGAAATGGTAACCGAACCGGTAATCAAAAACGCCCTCTCCGCTAAAAAATTCTGTCAGAAGTATCAACAAATCTTACGTTACCTGGAAATCAGTGACGCTGATATGGAAAAGGGCCAAATGCGTTGTGAAGCCAACATTAGTTTGCAGGCAAAAGGTGCTTGGAAATATACTGACGGTCAAATTGTGCCGACCGGAACCAAAAAATTAAATCCCAAGGTAGAAATCAAAAATATTAATTCCTTCAAGGCCGTGGAGAAAGCCATTAACTTTGAAATTGAGAGACAAACGGAATTATTGGCCAATGACAAAAAAATTACGGCGGAAACTAGAGGTTGGAGCGATAGCCAGAATAAAACTATTTCCCAACGAATTAAAGAAAGCTCGGCTGATTATCGTTATTTTCCCGAACCGGATATTCCGCCCCTGCAAATCAGCGCCGAGATGATAGATAATATTAAATCCCAACTCGTAGAATTGCCTAACGACAAAGCTCGCCGTTTCCAATCGGAATATGGCCTAAGCACCGATTTGGCCGAACTTTTAGTAAGCGGCAAACATCTGGCTAATTGGTACGAAGAAGTTATTTCCGAATTGAGAGCCTGGGTTCTCGCCAGTGGCGATAATTGGGCCAGGCAAAACCAAAAATTGTCGACTAGCGCGGCCAATTGGCTCAGCAGTGAACTTTTTAAATATTATCCCCTCAATTCCTTCCAGCCGTTAACTCCCGATCGCAAAGTTACCGCCGAGAACTTTGCCGAATTAATCACCCTCCTATTTCAAGAAAAAATAAATTCTTCCGCCGGCCAAAAGATCCTGTCCATTATGGCCGCCCAGGGCGGCTCGCCGGCCCAAATTATGCAAGACTTGAAACTGGAACAAATGGATAATTCGGATGAATTAATTGCGGCCATTAAAAAGATAATCGCCTCTAACCCCGACCAGACGGCCGATTACAAAAAAGGCAAAGTCAATCTATTACAATTTTTTGTCGGACAAGTCATGGCCGAAACCAAAGGCCAGGCTAATCCTAAAATATTGATTGCGGAGTTAAAAAAAATACTAAACCAATAAAATGAAATCTTCCGCTCGACTAAAATTTTTTACCCTGATTGAACTATTGATCGTCATCTCGATTATTGGAATTATTATTTCAATTTCTTTCGTTTCCTTCAGCAATGTTAGGCAAAAAGGACGCGATACTAAAAGAATCGCCGACATCAAGCTCATTCAAAAATCATTAGAAGACTATTATCGCGATGAAGGTTCCTATCCCGCCACCCTGACTCCCGGCCAAAGCTTAATTGGCTCCAGTTCCAATACTATTTATATGCAAATAATTCCCCAAAACCCCAGCCCCAAAAATGACGGGGTTTGCCCTGACCGCGAATACACTTATGAAATAGCAGCCACCAGTACTAGTTACAAAATGGATTTTTGTCTGTCGGAATCAACCGCCCAATTAACTGCCGGGGAAAAATGTGCTACACCGCAAGGAGTACTAAATCGAGACTGCTTCTTGTGCGGCGACACAATATCTTATAGCGGCGAGCCCTACCCCACCGTCTTAATCGGCGGCCAATGCTGGCTGGCAAAAAACTTAAATGTCGGCACTAAAATAAACAGTGGCAGCTCTGAGCCAGCTTGTCATGATGTCTCCAGCGGTAGCGGCCATTGGTCCTGCCAAGTAGACCCGGCCACGGTAGAAAAATATTGTTACAACGATGATGCCTCATCAGAATGCGCCACTTATGGCGGTCTCTATGAATGGGCCGAAGCCATGGGCTTCCCTTATCAATGCAACAATGCCGATTTTTCCAGTGGCAGCAGTAATTGCGGCACAGCCAATACCTACACCGTAGCCAATGAACACCAGGGTATTTGTCCAAGCGGTTGGCATATTGCCAACTATGCCGATACGGCGATTTTAGATAATTACTTAGGGGGTCTAGAAGTAGCCGGCGGAAAGATAAAAGAAGCCGGGACGACTCATTGGTCATCACCCAATACCGGAGCCGACAATTCTTCAAATTTTACCGGACTACCCGGTGGCTATCGTAATTGTAACGGGGCCTACTTCAGCCTTCAATATAATGGCATATTTTTAATATCAACTAAACCCGCAAACACTATTAATAGCGGGATAGTTGATTTAGCCTTTAATGCCACGACTGCCGCTGAATATGACATATACCGAGTAGCCGGCCACTCCATCCGCTGTGTCAAAAACTAATTAATATTTTACAATCTCTTCGGCAATAAAATAGGCCAGCACTAACAAGTGCTGGCTTTTTTAACCCTGTATCATTCCTTAAAACCTTGTTAGATTGTATAATTGGAGTTGTTATGATTGAGACCATACAAACATCCAAATATACAATCAAACAAATCTTCGAAGAAAACTGGGCTTCCTTTGGCGCTAAACATAAAGGATTAATCAGGCCGGTTGTTCTGGAAAACGTTCAGAAGGTAATGTCTTGCGGGGATAAGAACATTTTAGGATATAATACCTATGTTTGTCCAGAGTGCGGCAAGAAG
>MNUV01000003.1:6647-8728 GCA_001871235.1 Candidatus Falkowbacteria bacterium CG1_02_41_21 | reverse complement strand
ATGACGTCAAATCAGCATGGTTCTTACACCTTGGGCTACACACGTGCTACAATGGGAGGTACAGAGGGATGCCAAACCGCGAGGTGGAGCAAATCCCAAAAAACCTTTCTCAGTTCGGATCGGAGTCTGCAATTCGACTCCGTGAAGCTGGAATCGCTAGTAATCGTAGGTCAGCTATACTACGGTGAATACGTTCTCGGGTCTTGTACTCACAAAATCTGCGCCGGGCAGGTTAATTTACCAAGTGGTTAAAATCCACTCCTCCTTTGTCCGTCAAAGGAGCGTAGCTAAAAGATAGTCAACAACCGCGAGGGTGTTGGCGGAAGGATCTGGAAGCAAACAGCAGCCTAAATATACAAAACGAGAAATCGACCTAAGATTGGGTGGTGAGCCTAGGGAAGATTTCAAAAAACGTTTTAGGATGTTGGGAAGGGAAAATTAATTAACCCCGGGAGATCTGATGTTGCGATATCACTGTTAAAGTGATATAATTGAACTAACGCAGCGTCAGAAGTCAGCTGGTTCGTAGTACTTCAATTTTGAAGGAAGGAACCTCTCTAATACTATGTTAAATGTCAATTACATAAAAGAAAATAAGCATTTAACGCTTTTTGGTTTAGTCAAATTGTATAAACTAAAACAGAAAATGCATTAGAGCTCGCTCAGTGCGGGAAATCCGCTCGCTGAGTGGGAACATCAATTTCTACGTTCATAGAAAGATAATCGCCCGTCAAGTCAAGGGAGTCGGCAATACCCGAAGTCCCCTTTCAGGGGCCGAAGGTAGGGTCGGCGACAAGGACTAAGTCGTAACAAGGCATCCGTAGCGGAAGCTGTGGATGGATCACCTCCTTTCTAGGGAGATAATTATGTTTAAGTCATAGACTCCAAACATAAAGTCGGTTCAGTGGAAACTTTCCTCTCAGAGGAAATGTCTCGCAAGAGAATTACATTGAACTCGAATTGATGCCTGTTAGCCTCATAAAACCAAATTTTACATATCAGAAAGCTCCACCAGAATGGAGTTTTTTGTTTGACTAATAAATTCTTTCTGCTAAACTAAAATAGAAATGGGCTTGTAGCTCATCTGGTAGAGCGCCACATTCGCATTGTGGAGGCAAGGGGTTCGAGTCCCCTCAAGTCCACGAAAAAAATAAACCACGGGCTGTGGTATAGTGGTATTACGTGCGATTCGGGTTCGTAAAATTCCGGTTCGATTCCGGGCAGCCCGACAATAGCAAAAACACCTCAGATTAGACTGGGGTGTTTTTATATAAAAAATCCCGTCTCATTACTGAAACGGGACTTATTGTATTTTTCAAGGGCCAAGAGCCCAAGGGTCAGAGGGAAAGGGCAAAGTGTCCAAGTGGCAAAGAGCTACTTGCGAACACCGAAGAAACGACAACGGGCACCCCAATCACTGACAAAGTAGTTGAGGTTGAGCTCGCGAGCGCTGCCAATGACAACAAGACAAGGAACCTGACGACCGCCAGAGGAAATGCGCCAAACGGAGCCAAGAGCGATAATGGGAAATTCTCTTTGCAGTTCTGGGTGAGCAGCGGCCAAAGCTAATGCTTCCATTAAAACAGCGGGGCGACAATTTTCTTTATCCATTTCTTTGATAACATCTTCGCTGCTGATATTACGGTCAAAATGAAATAGTCTGCCGGCGATATCAACTTTTTTTCCAATCATTGCTGGAGAAATGGGAAAGTTTTTGACAGTGATATCGCTGTTTTTGTAGTCATATTTACCATCGGCAACGGCTTGTTCAACTGTTTTAGAATAATCAACCGTGAGTTTGATGTCATCGGTTGATGGGAGTGGTTTATTGTTTTCCGTCTTGCCATTAATTAAGACAATGGCTTCTGGGATTGAAAGCTTCTTGTTATCAATTGCTTCCAATAATTGCTGTAGTTCGGACTCATCTACTTCCATGGTTACAAAGGTTTTATATGTGGTTATTATTTTTTAAAAAACTATAAAAACATTACATTATAATACTAAATTTGTCAATGGCTAGGCTCTAGGCTGTAAAAGCTAAGTAGAAATGTCATACCGGCGGGCAAAGTAGAAATGTCATA
>MNUV01000003.1:0-6618 GCA_001871235.1 Candidatus Falkowbacteria bacterium CG1_02_41_21 | reverse complement strand
TACCTGGACAAATTGCCTATTTATTAGTGGCCGATAAAATCGGCTGTTTTTTATATAAAAATTGCTGTCTCCAGGGATGATTAAATGGTGGTTTCCAGTTGGATGGTTTTCGGCTCGTTAGCGCTATTAACTTAATCTCTATTTCTTTCTTCGGTCTCTCCGGCAGTCTAAAATAATTTAAATAATTATTCCTTAAAGCTATTTTAATCCCTCCATCTAAATGCTCTTCCATGATTACCTTATCTTTTTTACAAACCGTCGTTGGTTGAATTTCATTTAATTGATAATAATTATTCTTGAATCTTACCGTATAGTCATTATTGATTTTTCTCTCACTTTGAACCGAAAATATTTGGGTTAATCCATTAATCCTTTTTTTGTCTAATCTCCGGTGCAAGTCGGCCGGCTTCTTCGGAACCACGGCAAATTGTTTATTGAATTTAGGAATGAATATTTTTTCTAAAAATATATTAGCCTCAGCCAGAGTATTAATTTTTGCCAGCCTCATTTCTTTAACCAATCTTCTCTGGAATGTGCCATTCATTTTTTCCACTCGCCCTTTGGCCTGAGGACTATTGGCATGGATAACCTCGACGCCTAATTGATCCATAGCTCTCTGAAACTGGGTCATTAATTCCTTGTTATCCACGGCATTCTTATGATTAACCTTGTAGGTGCTGAATTTATCTAAATATATGGCCAGCGGGGCTCCATTGGCCTCTAAATAGCTCTTCCAAAATCTAAATACCGGTATGACCCCCTCATTATATTCAAACTTAGCTTTAGTCGGACGACCGGTGGCATCATCAACTGCGAGCAGGAGACATTGTTCTAGGCCGACTTCAGATTCATTCCGGCCCTCAAACCAATTATGATAACTGCCATCAAATTGTTGCATCTCGCCGTAATTATCTTTCCGCTCTCGCCAAAAATGTTTCTTGGCGTCAGACTTTTTTCTGGGTTGCCATAATTTTTCGCTAATCATTAATCGTCTAATGGTTTCTTTACTTAAATTAATATCATTATCATCTCGCAAATGCTCTTGAGCTAGGAGCGGATTAAAATCGTGATAGATTTCATTTAAATATTTCCTAGCCTTTTTAATCGTCTTCTCATTAATCCGTCGATTGCTTTTTTTCCCTCGATTACCGTGAATAGTTCCCTTAGCCCCCGACAACTTTACTTTAATTTTTAATCTCTTGATTTGCCTTACCGATAGCCCCAGAGATTTAGCAGCTTCGGTTCCGTCTATTTTCTTAGCCAGCAAATCCTTGATAGTTTCATAGCGTCTTGCTTCTTTTCTAGTCATAGTTATTAGTTCGTTTTGGTCCATATCTTTGTTTAAATTAATTAGCTTAATCTAAACAGATTATGGCACAAAATTGGTTAACTATGACATTTCTACTTTGTCCGCCCTATGACATTATCACTTGGGCGGGACAGCGCCTGAGGGCTCTGAGGTATGATATCAAACAAAACGCCCCACTTTAGTAAAATGGGGCGTTTTGCCGATAACCGGTGGTTACCTATTATAATTAAGCATTAATTACTTTTTAGCTCTAGCTTGAGTATAAATGAGAACGATATTATCAACAATCTTAGACCAATCATATTCATGTACAACTTTATTATACATCGCTTCCTTATTGGCTTTTAGTTTATCCGGGGAAGTTAACAATTCTTCTAATTTAGTCTTTAGATCACTCTCGTCCATAGTTTTGAAGGTAAAGCCATTTTCGCCCACCACCTCACGATTAGCCGGAATATCACTTACCAAACAGGGATTTCGATAAGACATAGCTTCTAATAAGGCAATGGACAAGCCTTCCGATTCAGATGGTTGAACGAAGATATAAGCATTGGAAAACAATTCTCCCAAATTTTGACCGCTTTGATTGCCGGTAAAAATAATATTGGGATGGCGGTCGGCCAAACGCTTCAATTTTTCTTCCATGATGCCGTCACCGACAATCACTAATTTCTTGTCAGTTTTAATCTGTTTATAGGCGGCAATTAAATATTCCACACCTTTATTAGCCACTAAGCGCCCAATGTTCAGGATATAAGAATCCTTAGTCAGACCCCATTTATCTGTGATTTCTTGGGCGGGCAACATCTCTGGGATATTGACGCCGTTGGGGATATATTTGGCGTGAGCTGTCGGGTATTTTCTCATCACGTGGTCTAATAGGGATTTAGAAACAGTGATGACAGTGTCGGCTTTCTGCGAGCACATATATTCACCAAAACGGAGATAGTTCTTAGCGAAGAAACCCCATTTCTGATTATGGTAACACTGGCTATGAAAAGTAGATATAACGGGAGTATGCGGTTTAAACAATTTTACCAGCCAGATTAGGGAAGACGGGCCAATAGAATGAAAGTGAACCACATCCACTTTACGAAAGATAACATCAAGAGCGGCCAAAAAAGTATGAGAAATGGCGTCTAAGTTCTTAGTGGGCACACTAGGTAAACCCACCAGCTTAACGCCTTTATATTCTTTCAATCTTTTATCGGTATAACCGTGACGAGTATAGACAATCACTTCATGACCAAGTTCAACCAGACGCACGGCTAGGTTCTCGACGTGTTTTTCCACGCCGCCGCCATGAGTTACAGGAATTCCTTTTTGTCCAATTAAAGCGATTTTCATATCCTTATATCTAATATTTACATTCTTAATGGTATCATAAAGGGTAAAATTTGTCAATAGGAAAAGTTAATAAACAAAAAATAGCCGTAAAATAGGCTATTTTCAATAAAATTTAATTATTGGCTAATTATAACCACTTTTTCTTTTCAAAATAAAGCAACATACCCGTGGAACAAGCGAGCATAATACAAATAATAATCCAGAAGCCGTATGGATGGCCAACGAGGGGCATATAGGCGGTATTCATGCCGAAGATGGCGGCCAGGAGAGTTAATGGGAAAACAATCACGGAAATAATGGTTAAAGTCTTCATGACATTAGTCATTTGATTATCAAGCAATGATTGATTAGTGCTGTTTAACACTTCAATCATTTCCTTTTGATTATCCAACATATTCCAAATTCTTTTAGAGTGTTCCACCAAGCGATCATAATGTCTTCTAATCTCAGCTTGAGGCACTAAGGTGCTTTTAACCTCGGTCAAAGCTTTTAGAATGCCTTCATGATTCTGCAGTATCTTACGCAAATTAATGATATTGCGTCGGAGATTCAAAATCAAAGCCACGGCTTCATGCTGATTATGAGCAAATATCAAGTCCTCCACCCGAGCGATACCGGTGCTAGTTTCATCAATCAAACCATAACAATCATAAATCAGTTTATTTAACAATTCATAAAGCAAAATAATGGATGAGTCCCAATCATCGGCCAGAAGAAAATCGGGGTTAGCTTGGCAGGCAGTAAAAAAATTATTAAGAGCGGGGATATTGCCATTATGAACAGTAATCAAATAACCGTGGCCGATAAAAAATTCAATTTCTCCGGCTACAATTTTGGCCTGAACATAAATGGGAAAGTGCAGCACGATAAAAACATAGCCCGGCTCCTGGGAAATCATCGGCCGTTGCGAAAAAACCGTTGACAGGGAAGAATTTAAATGTTGGAGATTAAAATTATAATTTTTCTTCAAATACTGAATTTCGGCATGCTGAGCATTGATAATATTGACCCATTTTAAGTCAGTTTTGGCTTTGGAACGATGAATATCAATCTCGTAGATATTATTAGAAATCTTTTTACAATTAATCATAAAAATTAAAAAATCTAGTTTGAATAAAGCTAAGATAATTATAACATAATTCACTAAAATTGAGAAATAGCGATATTGCCAAAGACTTAAAATACTAATATAATATCATTATGGTTAAAATTTTAGGGATAAAACTAAACACCGAGCCCAAAACCGAAATTTTAAATAGAATTCGGTCTTGGTTAAGTTCCCCCCGACAACATTATATCGTTACCCCCAATCCGGAAATTGTACTTTTGGCTCAAAAAGATGAAGAATATTTTTATATCTTGAACCACGCCGACATTTCGCTCCCCGACGGCATCGGCCTGAAATTCGCCGCGCTGACGCTGGGCAAAAATATTCCCCGCATCACCGGCTCAGATTTAACCCAAGATATTTTAATTATGGCCCAAGAGAGTCAAGACCCAATCTTAATCATCAATTGGGAGAAAGGATTATCCAGCGCCAATGATATTTCTGTCGCCCTAGAAAATATCTATCCCCGGCTCCAATTTGAAATCTGGGACGTAGACCGCGCTGAAGCTTTGAAACCAGATTGGAAACCTAGAGCCACTATCGCCAAAATAATGTTTGCCGCCTTAGGAGCGCCTTACCAAGAAAAATTTATTTTCCATCAACTCGCTAAAATACCGACGGTTAAAGTGGCCTTGGGGATTGGTGGATCATTTGATTTCTTGACGCATAAAATCAAGCGAGCGCCAAAACTGATGAGACGCTTAGGACTAGAATGGCTTTACCGAGTTATCAGTCAGCCAATCAATAGAAAAAAAAGATTGAAAAGAATTTATAACGCCACTTGCGTCTTCGTGGTTAAGGTTATCAATTGGCGTTTTATCTTGCCCTTCAAATACCGCCCCAACGTCGCTTGTTTATTATATAAAATAGAGAATAACCAATCCCAAATATTATTAGTGGAAAGAACGGAGGAGCCCGGCCACTTCCAACTGCCCCAAGGGGGAACCGACGGTTTGAGTTTGAAGGCGGCGGCTATCAAAGAATTGGGCGAGGAATTGAATAGTGGCAAATTTACCGTCAAAGCCGTCTTCCAGAATCTATATCGTTATAAAATTGATCCAAAAAAAAATGGTTATAATCGAGCCGCCGGCTATCAAGGCCAAAAACAAGGCCTGGTCATTGCCGAATTTAACGGACAAGATTCGGACATTAGAATTAATTTTTGGGATCACTCCAGTTATAAATGGGTGCCGGCCGATAAGTTAATTGACGAATCCCATCCGGTCCGCCGGGAGGGTTATAAAATTTATTTAAAAAAATTGAAAAGTATAATTTAAAACTATGAATAATATCAGACTGCGTTTCGCGCCCTCGCCCACCGGCTTTTTACACATTGGTAATTTACGCACCGCTCTATTCGGCTATCTCATCGCCCAGAACTTAGGCGGTAAGTTTATCTTGCGGATTGAAGATACCGATCAAAAAAGAGAAGTGAACGACGCCGTGGATAAATTATTAAACGTCTTGAGCTGGGTTGGAATTGACTTTGACGAAGGCCCGCATCGAGGCGGACCATTTGCTCCCTACACCCAAACTGAGCGTCTGGACATTTATCAAAAATACATCCAAGAACTTCTGGATAAAGATCTAGCCTATCATTGCTTCTGTAGCGCTGAAAGATTGGAAGAAATGAGAGAAAAACAAACCGCCAATAAACTGGCGCCGCGCTATGACCGTGCCTGTCGCGACCTGACCAGGGAAGAAGTGGAGAAGAGAATTGCTCAAGGCGAAAAGTATGTCATCCGTCAAAAAATGCCTTTGACCGGAGAGATAAAAGTTTATGACGAGCTCCGAGGGGAGATAAGTTTTCAGGCTAGTGACCTGGAAGATCATGTTCTCATTAAATCCGACGGTGTGCCCACCTATCAATTTGCCAATATCGTGGACGATCATTTAATGGAAATAACTCATGTCACTCGCGGTGATGAATGGTTGCCGTCATACCCGAAAAATATATTACTCTACCAAGCCTTCGGCTGGACTCCGCCAAAATTTATTCACTTCCCATTGATTCTGAACCAGACCGGCGGGAAACTCAGCAAACGTCAGGGCGATGTGTTTGTGGAAGACTACCAGGCCAAAGGATATCTGCCCGAGGCGTTGATAAATTTCTGCGTCCTTCTAGGTTGGCACAGCAAGGATGGCAAAGAAATATACTCATTAAAAGAATTATTAACTGCTTTTGATATTAAAGGCCTCGGCTCTTCGCCGGCTATTTTTGATTCGGAGAAGTTAGATTTTTTCAACGGCTATTACATCAGACAAAAAACACTAACCGAATTAGCCGATCTTTGCCGGCCTTATTTAAGCGACATCTCAGTTGACCAAACTTATCTGGAAAAAGTGGTGGGGCTGGCGCAAGATAGAATGAAAAAATTATCCGATATTAATGAACTAACTGATTTCATCTTTGCCGAAAAATTAGATTATGACAGCAGCTTATTAATCTGGAAAGCCTTGACCGCAGAAGAGGTTAAATCCAATCTGAGTGAGCTGAAAGGAATAATGGAAAAGGTTGAAGATATAAATTGGAATAAAACCTATTTGGAGGCTCAGATTATAGAATATATTAAGACTAATGATAAAAAGGTGGGGGATTATCTTTGGCCTCTCCGTGTAGCTTTAACCGGCCTCAAAAACAGCCCCGGACCGTTTGAAGTGGCCGACACCCTGGGAAAAGAACAGAGTTTAAATAGGATTGAACTAGCGTTAAGCAAAAAATAAAATTAAAAATTTTATGATCAAGAAAAATGAAACTCCACGGCCTTACGCCCGTGGTATCTCAGGGCTTACGCCCAAAAAAACCATGAACAATCATGGTTTTTTTATATTGCAAGCTTCGCTTGTCCGCTAT
>MNUV01000053.1 GCA_001871235.1 Candidatus Falkowbacteria bacterium CG1_02_41_21 | reverse complement strand
GAATCAGTCGCTGAGTGTCGAGCAGGCTTAACTAAATTCTTTGAGAAGTATAACGGCTATCGGCCACACCAAGGAATAGACTATCAGACTCCAGCCAAGGTCTATTTCGACCAAAACAAAAAAACTGCCTTCACAGGGCAGATTAATATATGTAATCTTAACTTAAATACCATTCCGGTTTGTCCAACTATTTAATGACGTCAAATTTGTATTGACAGACTGGACCACTATAGAAACCCCAGGAATGATCACCTTTTATTTTTATTAAATAAGAACCAGGGTGTAAAAAACAAATTGGCTGATGACTTTCATTCTTTACAATTACTCCGCTTGTTTCCCCAACATAAAGATAACACTGCTCCTAGTTGTCATCGCTGACAACTACTTTTATTCTCGCCCACCAAGTTGGATCGGCGCCATATATCACCTTAATATTTGACAATTTTTTAATCAAAGAATCATGTTTCTTGGAAGGTCCAAAGAGAATCTAAATATTGGAACAAGGATAGACGGTACTAGCGATCAAATTGATAATAGTATTTTAGAAAAATATTGCTTTGATGATTCAGAGGTTAATTGCACAACTGATGGCGGGCTATATCAATGGGATGAGGCTATGCAATACTCCGTCACCGAAGAAGCCCAGGGCATTTGTCCTCCCGGTTAGCATATTCCCAGTGACAGCGATTGGCATAATTTAGAATTAGTTTATGCCGATCCGGCAGATGATACTAACTGTGATCTTAACCATGATAATGGCAATTGCTCTCCGACCAGAACAGAATTGCAAGTCGGCGGCGCCTCCGGATTTGATCGGCTTCTGCCTGGTTT
This sequence comes from Candidatus Falkowbacteria bacterium CG1_02_41_21, assembly GCA_001871235.1. Lineage (GTDB taxonomy): Bacteria > Patescibacteriota > Patescibacteriia > Patescibacteriales > UBA12465 > CG1-02-41-21. Next base: position 6,172 of record MNUV01000053.1, on the reverse strand, counting down.
TCGTTATATTGACGGATCGTTCGTCGGTCAAAACTCATATGCCTATTTCTGGTCGTCCTCTATTAGCTAGCGCTCCAAGCTCTTGGGGCCGATTCTTAAGACCCGACGACCTTGTTTACCGCAATGCCTACGAACAAATTGATGGTTTCTCGGGGCGTTGTCTCAAGAACTAAATCTGATTCTCGGCTTGTATTTCCCTAAATTAGTGGTATTATATAGATAATTAAAATATAACTAATTAATCACAATAAGTATGGGAAATTTTAATCGAGGGGATAAATTTAGTGGCAAAAAAAGATTTGGCGGCGATCGCGGATTTGGTCAAGGCGATAGATCCGAAAGACCGACAATGCATCGGGCCACTTGTGCCGAATGCGGTAAGTCCTGTGAAGTGCCTTTTAGACCAAGCGGTGACAAACCGGTCTTCTGCAGTGATTGTTTCGGTCGAAAAGAAGGCGGTAACAACAACCGCTTTGAACGGAGAGATTCCGGTCACAGCGACAAACAGATGTTTCAAGCTGTTTGTGATAAATGCCACAAAAACTGCGAGGTCCCATTTAGACCGACCGGCGATAAACCGGTCTTCTGCAGTGATTGTTTCGGTAAAGGTGAAAAGAATAACGGCGGAGGCAATACAGCCATTAACCATGATCAATATAAAAAACAATTTGAAACCTTGAATGCCAAACTGGATAGTATTTTAAAGATGTTGCCGCTGCAAACTTCGACCAGAGAAATTACTAAAGAAGAAAAACCAGCCGCCGAAACAATTAAAAAAATAATTAAGAAAAAAACTATCAAAAAGATTACCGCCAAAAAGAAAAAGAAATAAATCAATTTTCTCTAACCACCAAAGAACGGGCAAACTAGCCTGTTCTTTGTTATATTGCTATAATTAATCCAGGAAAATAATAATCTAAAAATGTCTTCTGTCATCAGCCAAAATAGTCAAGCCACAATCAAATTCGGCCAATCTTTAGCTCAAAAATTTGTCGGGGGTGAAGTTTTAGCTTTGGTGGGAGATTTGGGAGCCGGAAAAACTTGTCTCAGCCGAGGAGTGGCCAAAGGCCTGGGGATTAAAAGAAAAATTAATAGTCCGACTTTTGTGATAATGAAAGTTTATAATCTAAAAAACAAAAAAAATATCAAAAAATTCTGCCACATTGACGCCTATCGCCTGACTTCTGCCGCCGATCTGATCGCCATCGGCGCTCTAGACTACTTAAACCGAGCCGATACCGTGACCGTGATGGAATGGGCTGAAAAAGTGAAAGGCATTTGGCCGAAAAATACCATCCTCGTTAATATTAAACATCAAACCGCTCAAACCAGGAAAATAAGTATAAAAAAATTAAAAAGAGTCAGTTAGGCTGGCTCTTTTTGGTAAACTTGGTCTTGATTTAATTTTGGGATTCTTCGGCTTTAAGTGCCAAAGGATCTCGGTGGCGGACAAAAAAATTCTTCGGCGGATTATTAGCTGAGCGACAACCGCCGCAACCTTCAGTCTCAAAATAATAATCCGGAAAAAAATATTCCGAATTTACTTTTTGGTCTCCGCCCATCGCTTCTTTAAAAGCGGCAAACTCATCCGGAAAAACCTCAAAGATTCGATCACATTCCAAACAGCGGCGACGAGCCACGGCCTTTTTATCGACCAAGGGTTGAGTCAAAAGCAAATAGATTTCTTTCTTCTTATTGATTTCTCCCAATAACTCACTTTTCGATTTTAATTGCATAAGGTACAAATTTATTATATTTAAAAACTATTATTTTTCTAATTCAGATGATATTTTATCCCAAAGTTCCTGAAAAGTTTTTTCAACTTGAGCTAAATACTCCCCCTTATCTTCGGCCGGATCCAAACCGCCGCTGGGGAAAATAGCCACGGAATCGGCTTTATAACCGCCGACTTTATTAGGATTCATCGTCACGTCCAAAGTCGCCGTAGTTAATTCTTCGCCGCTCGAGTCACAAATTCTAAAAAAAGCATCAATCCCGTGTTTAACATCCAAATGGCTGCCGACGGCGCTAAAATATTCTAATTTGTATTGACCCAGCCTATCCAGCTCAGCCTTAATCTTCTGATATAAACTGCGACCGAAAAAACCTCGAGGTCGTTCCGGGCTGGAACCGTCTGGCTGGCAAACCTCCACCAATTTCAGGCTGGTTTTATAATCAATAAAATCAACATTCTCTCGACTCAGCACCATCTCTTTCAACAACCGGCTAAAATTATATTGAACATTTTCGTACTCAACCATTCTTTCATACTCATTCAAAACCGGCTTAGGCAGATGATGCTTCTCGGTTAAGTGGCGCCGAGCTTCTTGCAAATATTTTTTCTTATCCATTGTGCCTAATAATTCTTCCTCCAACAGACCGCCGGTAACACCGGATGACTCTTTGTACATATCATTATTTATTATTTTTTTCTAAATGTCTTAAGTAATAGCCAGGCCACGGCGGCAACGATTAAAACATCGGCCAGATTGAAAACGGTGAAATAACGGCCGGACAAGTAATCAATTACATAGCCATACCGGACTCTGTCTATGAAGTTAGATATAGCACCAAAAAGTAATACTGTCAAGGAAAAAAATATCTCCCATCTCAATTTTTTGGCTAAGAATAAATAAAAAATATAGAATAAAATGACCAAGATTATCACTCCCGTGATAACGAATAACGGTCTTCCGCCAAGCGGCAAGGAAAAGGCGATATAATAGTTGGGGACAAAATCAAATCTCAACCAAGACCCCAATAAGTTTATCGGCATCTCCCATAATCCGTTGACGGCGACAGTTTTTAATATTCTATCGCCAACAAAAAACATAGCTGCCGTCAGCAAAGCTATGTTTTTTAATAAAATCTTTTTGGGCATGGTAATTATTCCGCTTGCAGTTCAGTTTTGCAAGCCACGCAAGAACTGGCCGTCAGTCGAGCTTGAAGGCGTTTGGCGCTAATCGGTTTCTGACAATACTTACAAATGCCGTAAGTGCCTTTCTCTAAACGTTTCAAGGCACCGACAATATCTTCCAAGGAATCTTCCAAAACTTTTTCAGTTACCATATTGGCCGAGTATTCACTGATTTCTTGCGCGTTCTCATCCGGCTTATCGCCATATTCCGGGAAAGCAGTGGTTCGATTATCAATTTCATGCGAATCCTTGCGCGCCAAATCAGCCAAATCTTTCTTAATTTGTTCCTTCTGCTTCAATAAATCAGCCTTGATTTGTTTCAAAGAAGCGGCATCTAATTCTCCACTATTTTGCTTGTTTTCTCCCATATTTTTGGTTTTTCGTCTGTTTAAAATTTAAATTTAGACCCATTACCTAAGTCCATTATAGCCTACCATCAAGCCTTTGACAAGGGTGAGGATATTTGCTAATATTTTTCCTAGTTATCAGTATGTAATATTATTTACATCATTTTTTATTTTGGAGTGGTAGCTCAGCTGGTTAGAGCGCTGCCCTGTCACGGCAGAGGTCGCGGGTTCGAGCCCCGTCCGCTCCGCACTTCAAAATATGCGGGTATCGTATAGTGGCTATTATGCGACCTTGCCAAGGTCGAGAGAGGGGTCCAATTCCCCTTACCCGCTCAGTACCAAAAATCCCTATTTTAGGGATTTTTTATTTTGTTAAAATAAATGCTATAATATGAATAATATTAACTAAAAAATCAATATGATAAAAACTAAATTAATAAAAATCAGTCTCATCCATTCCATCGTCGCTTCATTGTATGTCGCCATGGTGTCCTTGCTGATGTCTAACGGTGAGAAATTATTTGGAAATAACAACAGTATTTTTGGCGGAATAGCGATATTACTCTTACTGGTAATCTCGGCCACTATTATGGGCTGGCTCGTTCTAGGTCGACCGCTACTGATGTATTTGGATGGAGCGAAGAAAGAAGCTCTAAAATTATTTTATTTAACCATCACTTGGCTGGTACTAATCGCTACTATTATCTTTACCTCGCTGGCCATTTTCTAAAATCCCAAAGCAAAAAACAGTTCACCAAAGCTGTTTTTTTATTGAAATAAATTCTAATTCAGTCTTAAGCTTTCCGACCCGCTCGCACCCGATCGGTTTCGGTTAAAATCTGTTTGCGGAGACGAATGCTCTTGGGGGTGATTTCCAGATATTCATCGCCTTTCATAATTTCGAGGCCCCCTTCTAAAGTAATCAAATTAGGCGGAGTGAGTTTAATCGCCTCATCGGTACCGGAAGCACGGACATTAGTTAAATGTTTGCCTTTAATGGGATTAACGGCCATATCCAGCCCCTTGGCGGTATTGCCCAACACCATGCCTTCATAGACTTCGGTATTCGGTTCAATATATAAGGCGCCCCGTTCTTCTAAATTCCACAGAGCATAAGCCAAGGCTTTGCCGGTAGCCATAGAAATCATGGAACCCAAATCAAATTTATCAATCTCGCCCACGTGTTCTTTGAAGCCGACAAAACGAGAACAGAGAATGCCTTCGCCTCTGGTAGCGACCACAAATTCATTGCGGAAACCCAGTAATCCTCTAGTCGGAATTTCAAAAACTAACCGAGATTGATTATTGTGATTTTTAATTTCTTGCAGCAATCCCTTTCTCTTCGATAATTTTTCAATCACCATCCCAGCCATTTCGGCCGGAACATCAACGAGCGCCTCTTCAAACGGTTCTAACTTTTTACCATTTTCTTCTTTAATAATAACCTGAGGCTGAGAAACTTGCAGTTCATAACCTTCCCGGCGCATATTTTCCAAGAGAATCGCCACGTGTAATTCACCGCGTCCGAAAACTTTATATTGATCACCGGCGGAGAAATCAACTTTCAAGCCGACATTAACTTCCAATTCCTTTTCCAATCTTTCTTTCAGCTGTCGGTTAGTCACGAACTTACCATCCCGACCGGCGAAAGGAGAATTGTTCACTAAAAAATTTAATGAAATAGTCGGCTCATCAATCTTAATCGCCGGCAATTGAGTTTGGTCGGCCGAGATAGCGATAGTTTCGCCAATATCAATATTGGGAAGTCCGGCGATCATCACAACGTCACCGGCCTCAACCAAATCCGTTTCTTTTCTTTTCGGCCCAAAAAAACTAAACAATTTCCCAATCTTGGCATTTCTGATTTCGCCCTGGGGATTAATAATGATTACGCTGGAACCGGTTTTAATGCTACCGGAATAAACGCGAACGATGGCTAATCGACCGAGAAAATTATCATAAGCCAAATTAAAAGGTTGGGCTAAAAAAGGACCTTCCTTATCCGCCATAGTCGCCGCCGGTTTGACTTTCTCTAAAACTAAATCCAACAAAGGCGATAAATCAATATTGGCATCGGCCATATTAAGTTTAGCATAGCCTTGTTTAGCGGCCGCATAGACTACCGAAAAATCCAGTTGTTCATCAGTCGCGCCCAAATCCATAAATAATTCATAAACCATCTCTACCACTTCCGGCACGCGCGCCGCCGGTTTATCAATCTTGTTAATGACTACAATCGGGTTGATTCCTAACTCCAAAGATTTCTTCAAAACGAATTTAGTCTGAGGCATCGGACCTTCCTGGGCATCAACCAATAGCAAAACGCAATCAATGGAGCGCAAAATCCGCTCCACTTCAGAGCTGAAGTCGGCGTGACCCGGGGTATCAATGATATTGATTTTAGTATCCCGATAAACAACGGAAGTATTTTTGGAATAAATGGTAATGCCTCTTTCTTTCTCTAAATCATTGCTATCCATGCTGACCCCTTCCTCAATCATGTTAGTCTGACGCATGAGAGCATCCGTTAAAGTAGTTTTGCCATGATCCACATGAGCAATAATTGCGATGTTTCTGATTTCCATAAGTAAAAATTAATTAAACAATAGGACTACTATGCTCTTTTTTTTGCTATTAGTCAAGTTTAAACGATTGCTGGATTCAAGCTCCTAGCGCAATTTTTTGACCGGTAATTAGTTCATAAAAGCGTTCTGACGGGGTATAAAATCCTAGAGCTTTCCTGGGTCTGGAGTTAAGTCGTCTCTCAGCTTCTTTGATAGCAGATAATGGTATGGTTTTGAAATCAGTTCCTTTAGGAAAATATTGTCTGATTAGTCCGTTGGTATTTTCGTTGGTGCCCCTCTGCCAAGGTGAATGAGGGTCGGCAAAGTAAACTTGGATTTTAGTT
>MNUV01000059.1 GCA_001871235.1 Candidatus Falkowbacteria bacterium CG1_02_41_21 | reverse complement strand
TATTATAATGTAAGAATAAAAAATAATTAACTAAATATCATGAACAAAATCACCAAAATTAGCCTAATATCAGCCTTAATCTTTATCTTCGCTCCAGTCGGCCTATTAGCTCAGACTGATATTGACCCCGAATTCAATCCAGGCCAGATTATCAGCGATGCCGAAATTTTAAATACCGGCAGTCTGACTTTGACTGAAATTCAGAACTTTCTGGTCAAACAAGGCAGTTTTTTAGCTAGTTTTTCCACCTATAATTCCCATGGCACGCCAAACAAAACGGCGGCTGAGATCATCTATGAAGCGGCCACCGCCAATTATGACTGCGATGGCGTGGAATTGAGCGACTTGCCGACCGAAGATGAAAAGAAATTAAAATGCCGCCACGTCAGCACCGTTAATCCTAAATTTCTGCTGGTGCTCTTACAAAAAGAACAAAGCTTAATCGGAGACGATGCCCCCGAACAAAGCCAATTAGATTGGGCGACAGGTTATGGTTGCCCGGATAATTGGGCTTGCAATCCCTACTACAAAGGTTTCGGCAAACAGGTTAACAGCGCTTCACTGCAATTTAGATATTATATGGATCACCCCGATAGCTATAAATATAGGGCGGGAAATACCTATACCTTTACCAATCCCTATGGCGTGATAACTAATGAACCGCTGAATGTCATGATTGAAAATACTGCCACCGCCGGGTTGTATAATTACACGCCCCACGTCTTCAACGGTAATTATAATTTCTTCAAACTTTGGAAAAAATATTTTCCCAACAATCCATTAATTTACCCCGACGGCTCGCTGTTAAGAATTAACGGCGAAGTGGGCGTTTGGCTGATTGAGGGCGGACTGAAAAGACCATTCTTAAGCCACGGCGCTCTGACTTCCCGTTTTGATGAAAAGAAAATTATTACTGTCGCCCAGAGCGTCATGGATAATTACGCCAAAGGCGAAGCCATTAAATTCCCGAATTATTCCATTATCAGAACCCCCGACAAAAAAAGATATTTATTGGTAGACAGCGCCAAAAGATTAATAGTGAGCGAAGAAGTCTTCAAAAATATCGGCTTTAATCCCGATGAAATTATTGATGCCCCGGTGAGCGACTTAGCCGGTTATAATGACGGCCAAAATTTAACCGCCACTTCCACCAATATCACCGGCACCTTGATGCAGAGCACTAAAAATGGCGGGGTTTATTTCGTCCAAGATGGCACTAAAGCTCCGCTCGTTGATAAGATTTTTTTAAGCACTAAATTTAAAGGTAAAAAAATAGTCCCGGCCAACGAGACTACCCTGGCCAAATATACCAAAATAGCTCCGGTTCTTTTTGGAAATGGCGAACTCCTGAAATCACCGGCTTCACCTACCGTCTACTTAATTGATAACGGACAAAAAAGACCTTTTATCTCCGGCGAGACTTTTGAAACTTTAGGTTATAATTGGAGTAACGTCATCACCGTCTCCCCGCAATTATTGTCCCTTTATCCTCTCGGAACAGTCATGAGTTTACCGCCAACCATTTAATAATATGCTGAGCTCATCATACATCACTCCTCATTCCCCCATCTTAATCCCGGCTATTGGCAAGATTAATAATTTAATCTTGGATAAAACAACTCAGTCATACCAAAAAATTGCCGAACAACTAGAAGCGGAAAAAGTAGAATCAATCATTATCATCTCGCCTCATTTAAATTCTCCGGAAAATGGCTGGTTGATAAACAGCACTCCAGAATTTCAAATCGGCTTTGGCGATTTCGGTGATTTCGCCACGCGCGGTCAAATCGGCGGCGACATGGTGCTGGCGCATGAATTAAAAGAATCTTTAAAAAATAACTTTACCATTCAACTAAGTAGCGACCCCCAACTAGACTATGGCTCAGCCATACCCCTGCAACTTTTATCCCCGGTCCTCAAAGATATTAAAATAATCAGCCTATCACACGCTAATTCCGATCGGCAAAGTCATTTGGCTTTGGGCCAAGCTCTAAAAAATATTATTATTAGCCAAAACAAAAAAATAGCCGTAATCGCTTCGGCCGACTTGTCTCATCGCCTAAAACGCAGTTCGCCCGGAGGCTATAGCGCCAAAGGAGCCAAATTTGATAACAAGTTAATAGAATATTTAAATCAGCCGGAGAGTGCCAGTGAAAATGTTTTACAAATGGATGAAAAATTAATTAAAGACGCCATGGAGTGCGGCCTGAAATCAATTTGTATTCTTTTGGGAATTTTAGACGGCCTGGAATATGAACCCAAAGTCCTCTCTTATCAAGACGAAATAGGTATCGGCTATTTGACTATGGCCATGAATATTATAGGATAAAACTATGGAAAACTTAGCTGATATTTTAAAGCGCAAGGCCGCCATTAAACCGCCGGCTTATCAGTGGCAAGATCTAGCTTTGCGAATTATCAAAGAGCTAGGGATCCCAGACTTTAAACGTTCTGCCGTCTTTAAAATCTGTCGCGACCAACATAAAAATACCATTGAAAAAGCCATGAATGAGACTAAAGAGCTTTGTCAGACCGGATCTAAATGGCAATATTTTTTTAAAGTCATGGCGAGCCTGGAAGAACTCCAGAAAAAAACTAAAGAAAAAAAAACTGAAAATAAATAACATATGGCTAAAGTTTTACCCATCCTTAATCACCCCCATCCCATCCTCCGCAAAAAATCTCGACCGCTGACAGCGGAGGAAATAAACAGCTCTAAAATCCAGAGTTTGATTTCTAATCTGGCCAAAACCATGATAACCAAAGACGGCGCCGGACTGGCCGCGCCTCAAGTCGGCGAAAACGTCCAATTACTGGCCCTGCGCGATGAAGAGAAAATAATAATCATGATCAATCCGCAAATTACCAAAAAATCCTGGGCGAAAGATGTCAATGAAGAAGGTTGTCTGTCCGTCTTGGATAAGAACGGTAATATTATTTTTGGCAACGTGGAACGACACAAGAAAGTCCAATGTTTGTATCTAAACGCCAAGGGCAAAAAACAAAAAATTTCCGCTGAAAATATCTTGGCTCGTATCATCCAACACGAAACCGATCACTTAGACGGCATCTTATTCATTGATAAACTATACCATGGAAAATAAACCGATTAGAACTATTTTTATGGGCACTCCCGAATTCGGGGCCCGAGCCTTGGAAGCGCTTTTAAACAGCGACTTTTTTGATATCATCGCCGTGGTTACCCAACCCGATAAGAAAGTCGGGCGAGGCCTGGAACCGGCCACTTCCGCCATTAAAAAAGTAGCGCAAAAATACCAGTTAACAATCTGCCAGCCGGAAAAAATCCGCCATGAAGTAACCCTAATCAGAGAATTAAAGCCGGACCTCATAGTAGTCGCCGCCTACGGTCAAATTATCCCGATTTCTATTTTAAATATTCCTCAATACGGCTGTATCAATGTGCATGGTTCTCTGCTCCCCAAATATCGCGGCGCTGCTTGCCTGCAAGCCCCAATCTTACATGGAGAAAAATATAGTGGCGTGACTATTATGAAAATGGATGAGAACTTAGATACCGGACCGATTCTGGTCAAGAAGAAAATAAAACTTACCAAGGATGAAACTGCTTCTTCTCTGCATGACAAATTGGCCGAACTCGGAGCCAAGTTACTGATCAAAACTTTGAAAAAATACATTAAGGGCGGATTAAGGCCGAAAAAACAAAATTCCCGCTATGCCAGCTATGTTAAAATGCTCAAAAAAGAAGATGGCCATATTAATTGGCATCAGAGCGCTGAAGAAATTGAGAGGTTAATCAGAGCTTTTAATCCTTGGCCCGGAGCTTATGGATATTTAACCGATGAAGGATTAAAAATTAATCAGGTTCTATTTAAACTGTGGGCAGTCCGACCCCAACCGCTTAAAATCAATAGATACAAAATCGGCCAATTATTCATATACGAAAACGCTTTAGCGGTCCAATGTGGACAAAATGCTTTGGTTATTATAAAGTTACAACTTGAGGGTCGTAAAGTCATGGAGGTGGATTCCTTCCTATGCGGCAATCAAAGTATTATCGGCAACATTTTGAAATAGCTATTGGCCTCTTCGTCTAACGGTTAGGACACATGGTTCTCAACCATGCAACAGGAGTTCGACTCTCCTAGAGGCTACAGGCAAGAAAAAAGAACTAATTTTGATTAGTTCTTTTTTGTTTTAATTTTCCCGCAACCAAGTATTAACGGCAATTATAGCCGCAAAGCATAATTCTTGATCAGAGCGAAAATCAATGTTATGCGAATCAAATTCCTCCGACCGATTAATATCTCGTTTCTTTCCCCATAATATCCAACGACCATCCCTATTTACTTGAACAAAAAAAGATTCTCATAAAATTGTGATCTGGCCATAAGATATTTCTTTCTGATAGAAATAACTAGATACTCGATTTAATTCAGGGGATACGATTCGTTTAACCTCCCCAAATCTTTATCGTTTAAGCCACCCAGTTTTGTTTTAAACCAGGGGTACAACTGTCCGCCCAAGGAATAACTGTTCATCGGACCGCCACCATCAAAAATCACGAAAGAAAAAGCTTGGTCATCCCAAATTCCCTCCGAAAAAAATTCTCGGTGATAGAACATTTGCTCTACCACATAATACGTGGCAAGATACATGGTTAACAGCATTCTCCTCATAGCCAAACTATCATCTTGCTTCGAAAAACTAAAGGTATAAAAGACATAATTATTTTCCTCTTTTTTGTTTTTGAAAGCAGCCACCAAATCCAAATTGATCGCCATTAATATGAAATAATCCCAAATAGGAATACTTCTGCATCAAAGGAGAATCAACTTGAAATAAGTTAATTGGAGTGGATTCATTTAAAAAAATTTTTGGTGAATCTTCAGAAAATAAATATTTTCTTTAAGAATTAAATCTAATATCATAATTGCTTATTGTTTAGGTACGACATTTAGTTCTATTTATATTTTAGATTATTAAATAATAAGTCATGAGTCAAGTAACAATAGCAGAAAGAAGGTCGATGATAATTCCTTGGCAATGACCATTGACAAAAATAAACCAAATGTTAAGATACAAACGCTAATTTCAATTTAATTGGCTTAAATCGTTTTTTCACAAATACTAATAATAACCAAAAAACAGAAAGGATGCCCATGAGAAAATTTGCTTTTGTTAACATCGCCGAAGACGACAAAGTCACCGAGTTAATTCAAAAATTATCCGATGCTGGCTTTGAAATTATTTCTTCTGAAGAAACAGCCAAAGTTTTAACCGACATCGGTCTGCCAGTTGTCAGAATTAATTCCCTCACCGACGAAGAATACTATGGTTTCTCCGGAATAAAATTTGCTGCTTGCAAATATGGTGAGAATGCCTATCAATCTTCAGCAGCTCTTTACACCAGAGACCTAGACGACCCCCTCGGTTTGGATAAATTCAAATTAATATCCGGCACTGCACCCAGTTACAACAATTACGGTGACCTGGATCGATTACTTCAAACCATAACTCACATCGCCGCCACCTTTGACATTAATCACGGCATAGTTCCCAAAATAGCGATTGGGGTTAAGCATGGCAATGCTTGCGGTGTCGGAGTATCGCATGATCAATCAAGCGCTATTAAAAAAATGGTGACTGGCGATCCGACGGCCCTATTCGGCGGATTGGTGATGGTTAATTTTCCGATTAAGGCCGAAACAGCCGAACTATTATTGACACATGCCACCGAAAACCGTCGTTTATTGGATGGGATTATCGCTCCCGATTTTACGCCTGAAGCAATTGATCTTTTAAAACGCAAGGGTGATAAATGCCGCTTTATTGCTAATCAAAAACTGGCCGAGTTGAATCGATGGAGGGTGGATGAAGAAATAATTGTTCGATATGTTCGCGGCGGTTTCTTGCTCCAACCGAACTATACTTTTATTTTGGATCTGGCTAGTCCTGATTTAAAAAAGTACGGTGAAGCGACTATTACCGAAGAGGACGATATGTTGCTAGCCAAAGCCATCAGTGATACCAGCAACAGCAATACCATCACCATCGTCAAAGACGGACAACTTTTAGCTAATGGGGTTGGACAACAATCTCGAGTTAGAGGCGCCAAGCTGGCCTTTGAACTAGGCGATGACAATAATCATGACTTAAGAGGAGCCGCCGCTTCCAGCGACAGTTTCTTCCCCTACATTGATGGCCCGGAAGTCTTAGCCCTAGCCGGAATTAAAGCAATTATTAGCACCAGCGGTTCAATCAGGGATAAGGAGGTTATAGATTTTTGCCAACAAAGAGGAATGGCTCTTTATCTGATTCCCGACGCTAAAGGTAGAGGATTTTTTAATCATTAAACTTTGCCACCAAACAAAAAAGCGCTTACTAAAAGATAAGCGCTTTTAAATTACCTGAGCCGCCTGTCGGATTCGAACCGACGACCTGCTGTTTACAAGACAGCTGCTCTACCAGCTGAGCTAAGACGGCCAAAGATACTTTGGTATAATAAATTATTACCGGACATTTGTCCAGAGCCAATAAAATAGGCCAGCACTAACAAGTGCTGGCTTTTTTAACCCTGTATCGTTCCTTAAAACCTTGTTAGATTGTATAATTGGAGTTGTTATGATTGAGACCATACAAACATCCAAATATACAATCAAACAAATCTTCGAAGAAAACTGGGCTTCCTTTGGCGCTAAACATAAAGGATTAATCAGGCCGGTTGTTCTGGAAAACGTTCAGAAGGTAATGTCTTGCGGGGATAAGAACATTTTAGGATATAATACCTATGTTTGTCCAGAGTGCGGCAAGAAG
>MNUV01000031.1 GCA_001871235.1 Candidatus Falkowbacteria bacterium CG1_02_41_21 | reverse complement strand
TCAAAATCATTTATTCTGGCTCTCTCCAGGACTTCATAGATGGTCTTCCTGGTGACTTTGTATTCTCGGGCTAAATCAGACACCATTTGGTGCCCAATCCAAGCGGCGTAGATAGCCCTTCTCATATAGGGCAATAATCTGGTATTCTTATGCATAGATTAAGGGGTTATGTTAATTAGTTAGTATTGGACTACCAACTATTTTAACAGCCCCTTTTTCTATTGGCAAAGTGTATACAACGCTAGCTTAACTTACATCTCAACAAAAAAGCGCCGATTAGGGCGCTCTTTATGTTGCTATTGATATCAATTCTATTGATAAATCTCTCTCTTTTTCCTGCCCTTGTAACCGGTACCGGAAGGAATCAGACAGCCGATAATGACATTCTCTTTCAAACCTTCCAAGTAGTCAATCTTACCGGAAACAGCGGCTTCAATTAGAACTCTCGGAGTCTCTTGGAACGAAGCGGCGGACAAGAAACTATCGGTGGACAGCGAAGTCTTGGTGATGCCTAAGAGCAAACGAACAGCCTCGGCCGGTTTCTTCACTGACTTGTTAGCTTCAAACAACACTTCCTCCTCCACCACTTCACCCGGGAGCAAAGTAGTGTCACCGGTTTCTTTAATTAAGTGGCGGGAGAACATCTGACGAGCGATAATTTCCACGTGCTTATCATTCAAAGGTTGGCCCTGAGAAGAATAAACATATTGAATTTCTTTAATAATATATTTCTGAGTCTCTAATCTGCCTCTTAGCTCATATGATTCTTTAAGATTGAAGCTGCCTTCGGTCAAGCGATCGCCTTTTTTTACTTTGTCGCCGTCTTTGACCCAGATCATCGTTCCACGAGGGATAACAAACTCTTGAGTGGCATCTTCTTCCTTGCCTTTTTCATCTTTGATGGTATAGCCTAATTTCAAAATCTTTTCCTGCGAGCTGTTGACTACAATATCTTTACCATCCCGGTCTTTGATAGTCTTCTGGCCCAGTTCAATCTTAATCAAACCGTCAACATCAGCCATCAAAGCTTTTTTCTTCGGCGGACGAGCTTCAAAAATTTCTTCCACCCGAGGCAAACCTTGGGTGATGTCGTCAGTGCCGGCCACACCACCGGTATGGAAAGTTCTCATGGTTAGCTGGGTACCCGGTTCACCAATGGATTGAGCGGCGATAATACCGGCAGTGGTGCCTAATTTGACTTCCTTGTTATAGGCCAAATCGTAGCCGTAACAATGAGCGCAAATCCCTTTATGCAAATGGCAACTCAAGACGGAACGAACACAAGCATTTTCAATATCAGCTTCTTTAATCGCTTTAATCGCCTCTTCATTCAAAATGGCACCGGCTTTCAGCAAGACCTTACCCTTCTTATTGGCTAAATCTTTAGCCAAATAACGACCGGAAATCTTCTTGAAGAAATCTTCGCCATTATCTTCGCATTCTTTCTTGGTAAAGATAAAGCCCTCGGTATCGCCACAATCATCCTCGCAAACAATAACATCCTGAGCCACATCGACTAAACGACGAGTCAAATAACCGGCATTGGCGGTCCGGAGAGCGGTATCGGACAAACCTTTTCTGGTGGCATGAGTGGAGATAAAATATTCCAACACGCCGAAACCTTGTTTGAAATTACCTTTAACCGGCAATTCAATAATAGCGCCGGAAGGAGAGGTCACCAAACCTTTCATGCCTAAAATCTGAACCGGTTGGGACCAAGAACCGCGAGCGCCGGATTCAATCATGGAATAAAGCGGCAAGACATTGACCAGGCTCTTCTTGCAAATATCGGCAATGACTTCTTTGGTATTGGTCCAAGTTTCAATCACCTTGCCATAGCGCTCACTCTCAGTCAGCAAACCCTCTTCATATTGTTCTTTAATTTTATCAACTTCCACGGTCGCCTTTTCAATCAAAGCATCTTTTTCCGGCAGGTCAGGCAAATCGCCAAAGCCCCAAGACAAACCGGACTTGGTGATAAAATCAAAAGCTTTATTCTTCAAGTCGTCCACAAATTTAACAGTTTCGGCTTCACCATAGACCGCCAAACATTCCCGGATTAAAATTTTCAATTTTCCCTTGCCCACCACTTCATTAATAAACTTCAATTTTTCCGGAATAATAGTATTCAAAATAACCCGACCCACAGTAGTACGGATTAAGCCACGCGCGGCGATTCTGACTCTAATCGGTTCATGCAAATTAATAAATTTATGTTCATAAGCCAAAATGGCGTCATCCTCACTATAGAAAGCATGCAATTCTTTGTCATCTTTAGTGTTAAAGCTGTCGTCATTGAAGGTAATATAATAAGCGCCCCAAACAATATCCTGGGATGGGGTGACAATCGGATCGCCGGTCGCCGGCTTGAGTAAGTTATGAGAAGAGAGCATGATGTCACGGGTTTCGGCCACCGCTTCCTTGGTTAAAGGAACGTGGACGGCCATTTGGTCACCATCAAAATCGGCATTAAAGGCCGTGCAAACGAGTGGATGGATTTGAATCGCCTTGCCTTCAATTAATACCGGACGGAAAGCCTGGATACCTAAACGATGCAAGGTCGGAGCCCGATTTAACAGCACATAAGCGCCTTTAATAATTTCTTCCAAAATGTCCCATACTTCATCATGGCCGGCTTCAATATAGCGGGAAGCGCTTCGGACATTATGTACAATTTCCCGTTTGATTAATTTAGAAATAATAAATGGTTTAAATAATTCCAAAGCCATAATCTTCGGCAAACCGCATTGATCTAAATTAAGTTTAGGATTAACCACGATAACGCTCCGACCGGAATAATCCACGCGCTTACCTAATAAGTTCTGACGGAAACGACCCTGTTTGCCCTTCAAGGTATCAGCCAAAGATTTAAGCTGTCTCTTCTGACCGGTAGAAGCGGCCACCGTTTTGGTATTGCGGGAAGAATTATCCAACAAGGAATCAACCGCTTCCTGCAACATGCGTTTTTCATTCCGGCAAATAACTTCCGGGGCGTTTAAATCGATTAATTGCTTTAAGCGATTATTTCGATTGATAACCCGACGATAGAGATCGTTCAAATCGGAAGCGGCAAAACGACCGCCATCAAGCGCCACCATTGGTCTTAAATCCGGAGGAATAACCGGAATAATATTCAAGACCATCCATTCAGGACGGATATTATTATTTCTAAAATTCTTTAATAATTTCAAACGCTTCACCAGTTTTTCTCGCTTGGCATCTTGAGCTCCGGTTAATTTTTCCTCCAATTTCTTGATGCTCTTTTCCAAATTAATCTTAGACAGTAATTTTCGGACGGCATCGGCGCCGATACCGGCTTCAAACAGATGGCCGAATTTCATACTCAAATTCTGATATTCTTGTTCGGTGATAATTAATAACGGTTTTAATTCTTTTAATTCAGTTTTAGTTTCTTCATAATCGCTATCCAGGCTGGTCGTCTTTTCTTCTTTCATTTTCAAGGCCTGATCCTTGGCGGCCTTGTCGGCAGCTTCTTTATATTCACGATCATAAGCATCCTCAATATTCTTCTTCTTGCTCTTATATTCCCGTTTAATTTGATCTAAAGTAGCCTCTTTCAAGCCTTCATCCACTTCGGTAATGATAAAATTGGCGAAATAAACCACTTTTTCCAAGGACTGAATACTTAAATTTAAAATCAAACCGATTTTGGAAGACAAGCCTCTAAGAAACCAAACGTGAGTGGCCGGAACTTGCAAAGTGATATGACCCATGCGTTCCCGACGGATAATGCTGCGAGTGACTTCCACGCCGCACTTGTCGCAGACCACGCCTTTATAACGAATTTTTTTGTATTTACCGCAGGCACATTCCCAATCTTTAGTCGGACCAAAAATACGTTCGCAAAACAAGCCGTCTCTCTCCGGTTTCTGAGTCCGATAATTAATAGTTTCCGGACGAATAACTTCACCATGACTCCAGGCCAAAATTTCTTCGGGAGAAGCCAGCTTTAAGCGGATGGCGTCGAAATCACTGGTTTTTATAGGATTAAGCATATGTTTAATTAGGGTTTAATAAATAATGGACCTAGGATTATTCTTCCGGATTAACCACTGACAGACCGGAGAGCTCCTCCGGAGCCAGGCCTTCCTTCTCAGTCATGGTTTTATATTCATCCTTAAGATCACTAGCTGATTCGACGATTTCAGCTTCCAATATTTTTTTGCCTTTAATTTCGGCGGCAATTTCTTCTTCTTCGGTCAAGCGCGGCGTGCCGCCTAAAAGTTCGACGTTCAAACAAAGGCCTTTTAATTCTGAAACCAACACATTGAAAGATTCCGGAACATTTTGTTTCTGAATTTCTTCACCTTTAATAATGGCTTCATAGGCCTTGGAGCGACCGGTGACATCATCTGATTTAATAGTCAAAATTTCTTGCAAAGTATGCGCCGCGCCATAACCTTCCAGCGCCCAAACTTCCATTTCACCGAATCTCTGGCCGCCAAATTGAGCCTTACCGCCTAAAGGTTGTTGCGTAATTAAAGAATAAGGGCCGATGGATCTCTGATGGATCTTATCTTCCACCATATGATTTAATTTCAAAATATATTTAATACCGACCGTGATCGCATGGTCGTAAGCACTTCCAGTTTTACCGTCATGTAATTTAACTTTGCCATTTTCCGGCAAACCGGCGCGCTTTAATTCATTCCTGATATCTTCTTCTCTTAAACCGTTTAAAGCCGGAGTGGCCACTTTATAACCCAACTTCTGAGCGGCAAAACCCATATGAGTTTCCAGCAACTGGCCCAAATTCATACGAGAAATAATACCGAGAGGAGATAAAATAATATCAATCGGAGTGCCATCTGCCATATAAGGCATATCTTCCACCGGCACAATTTTAGAAATAACGCCTTTATTGCCATGACGACCGGACATCTTATCGCCAACTTGGATTTTTCTTAAATTAGCCACTGAAACTTGGATGGATTTCAAAACGCCGGTCGAAAGCTTATTGCCTTCTTCCCGCGAAAAGATCTTGATATCCACCACCTTGCCGTGTTCACCATGTTCTAAGTACAGCGAAGAATCCCTGACATCTTTAGCCTTTTCACCAAAAATGGCGCGCAATAATTTCTCTTCCGCGCTTAACTTAGTTTCACCTTTAGGGGTGATTTTACCGACTAAAATATCACTGGAAGAAACTTCGGCGCCGATTCTGATAATGCCGTCTTCGTCCAAATTCTTTAACTTTTCTTCGGAAATGTTAGGAATATCATTAGTGATAATTTCCGGACCAAGCTTGGTATCGCGGACGTCAATCGTATAATTTTCAATATGGATGGAGGAATAGACATCTTCTTTCACCAATCTTTCGGAAATAATGACTGCATCTTCATAGTTATAGCCTTCCCAGGTCATAAAAGCGACTAAGACATTTTTACCCAAGGCCAATTCACCGTTATCAATGCAAGGACCATCGGACATAATATCGCCCTTCTTCACCTTGTCGCCAACATCGACTAACGGATGTTGATTGATACAAGTCAAAGAGTTAGAGCGGAGAAATTTATTTAAATTATAATGATTAATTTTACCTTTTTTGTTTTCCACTTCAATATTAGCGGCGTCAACTTTGACCACGATGCCATCCTCTTCGGCTAAGACCACATGACCGCTATCACGAGCGGCGCGAGCTTCCACGCCGGTTCCCACCACCGGAGATTCGCTCTTAATCAAGGGCACCGCCTGACGTTGCATGTTAGTGCCCATTAAAGAGCGCTGACCGTCATTGTGTTCCATAAATGGAATTAAGGAAGTGGCGATAGAAATAATCTGATTGGCGGCCACACCGATTAAATCAATATTCTGCACATCTTCCGTGGCCGGCTTGCCAAATTTTCGCACATCAAAACGGCCCACCAAAAAATGGCCATGACCATCAAGGGGAATAGTAGCATCGGCCGTAATATATCTTTCTTCTTCAAAAGCATCTAAAAAAATAACCTCATCCATAACAGTGTGTTTGCCTTTTTCATGCTTAACTTTACGATAGGGAGTTTCTAAAAAGCCATAGCTATTCAAGCGGGAATAGCTGGCTAAATGGCCCACCAAACCGATATTCGGGCCTTCGGGAGTGGCAATCGGACAAATCCGGCCATAATGAGTAGTGTGCACATCACGAACATCAAAACCGGCTCGTTCTCTGGTGAGGCCGCCCGGACCCATAGCTGACAAACGACGCTTATGTTCCAATTCGGCCAGCGGGTTGGTTTGATCCATGAATTGAGATAATTGGGAAGACATAAAAAATTCCTTCACCACCCCAATTACCGGACGAGCATTAATTAATTTATTCGGAGTCAAAGTGCTGATATCGGAAGTGCTCATTTTATCTTTAATGATTCTCTCCATTCGAGCCAAGCCAACGCGAAAACGATTCTGAATCAAACCGCCAATGGCTCGGACGCGACGATTACCCAAATGATCAATATCATCTTCCTCGCCTTTGACAATATTTAAGCGGATAACTTCCCGCACGATATTCACTAAATCTTCATGACGCAAAATTCTATTCTCTTTAGTAATCGGCAGATCTTCTTTAAAACGACGATTCAATTTATAGCGACCAACGCGGCCGAAATCATAGCGATCAAACCGAAAGAACATGGAATGAATCAAGGACTTGGCATTTTCCGCCGTCGCTAAATCTCCCGGGCGGATGCGGCGATAAACTTCCTGCAAGCCTTCGGCCTCATCATGCGAAGCATCCTTAGCCAAGGTGGCATCAATATAGCCAATCTCATCCGCGTCCTTCACAATATCAATATCTTTAAAAAACTTTTTAATAGCTTCATCAGTCACAATCCCAAAAGACCGCATCAAAGAAGTAACGGCCACTTTTCTTTTCCGGTCAATTCTCACCCAAATAACTTTGTTCGGATCGGTTTCAATTTCTAACCAAGCTCCGCGATTTGGAATAATCTTGGCGCCATAATATTTCTTGCCTTTAATAAAGTCCGAGGTAAACATCACACCGGCGCTTCTAATCAGCTGGGAAACAACAACTCTTTCAATGCCATTGATAATAAAAGTACCTTTGTCGGTCATTAAAGGAAAATCACCCAAGAAGACTTCTTGTTTGATCTTATGCCCGGTTCGTTTATTGAGGAGA
>MNUV01000034.1 GCA_001871235.1 Candidatus Falkowbacteria bacterium CG1_02_41_21 | reverse complement strand
ATCAGCATGGATAGCCGCGGTCGTTGCTTAGATAATATCTTTGTGGAGAGATTATGGCGAACAGTAAAACAGGAAGATATTTATATCAGACAATATAATTCTATAGCAGAAGTTAAAATCGGATTAACCAAATTTTTTAACGACTATAATAATTATCGTCCCCACCAATCGCTTAACGACAAAACTCCGGCGGAAGTATATTTTGGAGAAAACAAAAAAACCGCCTTCTTCCAGCAGTTTACAAATTTAAATATTAACTTAAATATCATCCCGGTTTGTCCAACTATTTAATGACGTCAAATTTGTATTGACAGACTGGACCACTATATTATTTTCGTTGATAGTTTTTGAAGTCTGGTGATTTTAGCGCTCATTTATATAGTTTTAATGGAGGTTTGGAACAACCCAAAAAGGCGATTTTTTGGCAGTATCGGAAAGATTTGATTGAACGCTGATAACATTATTCACGTTTTTAAGTCCAAAAACGTGAAAATACGTTGTTTCTTATCTAGTTTTCATGGTTATCTTGTTAGCTAATGGTATTAGTCTTATGGTAGAATATTACCATAACCATGGTAATATTCTACCATAAAAGTTCGACATAAAACTGGTCAAATTTAATAGCATTATTGAGATTTAAGTGATATAATTAGAAAAATCCAGTTTATTAAGTTGGGTTTTATCGAAGATGTTTTTAATAAATATACCGCATGAACCTCCTGGAAAAAACTCTAGAACTGTCTCGTCTCTACGGTCTTAAGCCCGATCACTCCAAGGGCCAGAATTTTTTAGTGGAGGAGGAATTTTTTGATGCGGCTATTTCGGCGGCTGAGATTAAGTCCGCTGACACTATTCTGGAGGTCGGTCCGGGGTTGGGCTTTCTGACGGAAAAGCTGGCTAAAATCAGCCAAAAAGTTATTGCGGTGGAATTGGATAAAAAACTAGCTGATTTTTTAGGGGCTAAATTAATTACGCAAAAAATTAATAACGTGGAGCTTATTAGTGATGATATTTTAAAAATTAATGATGACTTTTTTTCCGGTTTGGATTATAAGATTGTGGCTAACTTGCCCTACAACATCACTTCCATTTTTTTACGAAAATTTTTAACGGCCAAAAATAAACCGCAGTCTCTGGTTTTAATGTTGCAAAAAGAAGTGGCCGAGAGAATTGTGGCGACTGTGCCGCAGATGAGTATTCTGGCTTTGTCAGTTCAGTTTTATGCCAAAGCGGAGATTATCGGTATCGTTCCGGCCGAGGCCTTTTGGCCTCAACCGAAGGTGAACAGCACTCTGATTAAAATCGTCCTAAAACCTCCAACTGAATTACCTCCGGTTAATCATGAATTATTTTGGCGTTTAGTCAAAATCGGCTATAGCGCCAAACGCAAAATGTTGAAAAATAATCTCGGCAATGGCCTTCATTTGAATCCGGCGGAGATTGAAAAAGGCCTGATAGAAATTGGCTATAATGCCAAGGTTAGAGCCCAAGAATTGAGCCTGGAAGATTGGTTAAATTTGTTTGCCAAATTTTCTAGTTTTATGTTATAATAGCGGTATATGAATGGAGGCAAAAATCAATTTTCGCTAGGTGATAGCGAGACTTCTGGTTTTGAGCAAAAACCGGGTCAGACGGTCTTAAGTAAGCAGCAAAAAATTTCCTTAATCTCTTTGGGAATTTTTACCGTTTTAATTATGATTTTTGGAATTTTACAGTTCCGTTATAATCTTTATTCTCCTTTTGACTACAGCCGACAAATTGCGACCAACCAAAAGAATAATTCCGGCGCCGTTAGTATCACGACTGTTGATTTAACCAAAGTTGATAGTGATAATGATGGCTTAAATGATTATGATGAAATCAATGTTTATTCCACCTCGCCTTATTTGGAAGACAGCGATAGCGACGGCTTTGGCGACAAGGACGAAATTTTAAATAGCACCGACCCTAATTGTCCGGCCGGGTCTGTTTGTACTCAAATCAGCGCCAGCACTGATTCTCCCGAGAGCGCGACAACTATCGCCACCCCAGATTCTTTGTCGGACACTTCAGTCGATTCTAGTCTGACCGCCGAAGATCAAGCCGCGCTAGATATGTTAAGCGGCAAGAGTGATCCGGCTGTTTTGCGTAAATTACTTTTAGACAATGGCATGAACAAAGTCGATTTAGATAAGATTAGCGATGAAGATTTGCTTGCGAGTTATCAAGAATCGTTAAAGAACCAAGAGGCTAGCCAGACCCCGGCTCAATAAATAAATTTTTAAATAAACCTAATTTTTAAATAAAATGAACCAGCCAACCAATCGTCTCTTTTTTAAAGGCATTTTTTGGACAATAGTATTCTTGTTGGTTTTTGTGGCTATTCCAGTTAGGCCAGCTTTAGCTTTGCCAGATATTATCGGTGGCCCAATCCAGGTTATAAAGAAGGCCTACGAAAAGGTGGAGGTCAGCTTATTAAAAGCTTGGGATAAAGCCGGGTCTAATTTGTTGCAAACCACTATTACTAATGCCTTGAAGAGAGTGGCTTATGATACTGCTACTTGGATTGGTTCCGGTAAGGAGGGTCAAAAACCATTATTTTTAACTGAACACTGGGCATCATACGTGGGTGGTCTTGCTGATGCCGCTGCTGGAGATTATATTGATGCTTTTGCTAAAGAGGCCGGAATTAATTTTTGCCAGCCAAATTTAAATATTAAAGTTAAGATTGGTTTAGGTTTAAATGACATGGCCAATGGTGTGCCGAAGGCGCCTAAATGTACAGCCAGTGCCATGTTTGAGGCTTGGAAAGCCGATACTGACGCCAAAGCTGCGGCTATGCGTGACCCTCACTTTTTACAAAATATGTCTAGCATGTTTTCTGTCGGTGGCAGCGATATTTCTGTCGGTTTGGATGCTATGGACGGTATGAATGCAGCCGTTAGCCAAAAAACAAAGGATGTGGCCAAGGAACTTGATATCACCAAGGGTTGGTTCGCAAAGGAGAACATCGGGGGCAAGATTACCGAGCCACCGGGAACTGCCGAACGGGCCCTGAATACAGCCGCTAACACTACGGCTGAAGCGCAGAAGGTTAATGTTACCAAGTCAGTATTGACCGATGTTTCTAAAGTATTTTTAAATACTTTGGCGACTACGGCGTTTAATAGGGCCTTGAAAAATTTAGCTGCCGGTGATTGGAAAAGTCTGACTTTTGGATTATATAAAGGTAAAACAGATCAAGAGGTTGCCGATTTAATCGCGAGCGGTGGTTTAAAGAACGCCGGTAATTCCTCTTGCTTAAATGACCCGAATTGTGATCCCAGCAGTATCCGAGGGGCCGCTTCTGTTAAGGGTAATTTAGTTGACATGATTAAGCCCGCTTTTGATTCTCGGGGCGATTATGATATTTTAGGAGAACTGGCAGTTTGTCCGGATCCGACTAATCCCGGTCCGACTAATTGTATTTTAGATAGTCAGGCCAGCTCGGCCATTGCCGAAAGAAAGATGGTAATTGAAGCTATCAATGAAGGATTTTTAAATAAATCTTGGAGACTGGAAAGAGATGTTGATTTCAATCAAGGTTATTCTTTACGGTCTTTATTAGTTTTGCGAAAGTTTCGCATTATTCCGGTCGGTTGGGAGACGGCTTTATTAAAAGCGGAAGCCAACAATGTTAATGCGACCTTAATGGATATGGTTTCTTGTTTTGATCCGAATGATAATTATAATGAATTCAGTCAGGGTTTTACTCCGGCGGTTTGGTGTCAGGGATTAATTGATCCCAATTGGGTTTTGAAAGCCCCTTTAAATTATTGTAAGCGTCAGGGCTATGGCAATCAGATTTTAGACAAGACTATTATTCCGGCAGTACAGGTCGTCGGTGATGGTGAAGATATACCCAGCGAAATTATTTTAACCCGGGCCGATGAATATTGCGCCGATGAACAAAGTTGTATCAAGGAAAAAACGGATGGCACTTGTGAGGCTTATGGTTATTGTACCGAAGAAAAGAGAACTTGGGATTTTACTTCCGATTCTTGCGAGGCTATTTATAATACCTGCCAAACATTTATAAAATCTAATGGCGCCGGTGCTTCGTATTTAGAAAATACCGTTGATTATAGCACTTGTAACGCAGACAATGCCGGCTGTCGACCTTATTCCGTGGCCGGTTCTTATAGCACTTCTTCCGACAAGATTTCTTGGAATTCTTTGAATCATCTTTATTTTTCCAAGCGAGCTGAGGCTTGCGATAGCAGTCAAGAAGGCTGTCAGGAATTAATTAGAATTACTCCTGAAGTTGGTCATAACTTTTTGGTTAATTCCGATTTTGAAAATGGTTTGGAGCTTGGTTCTTGGAATGTGAATATTAATGATGTCAACATTTCTACTCCAAATACGGCCATCACCACCACCGCTGGTTATTTCAGTGATACTTCTATAATGCTGGGGTCGAGCCATATTTTGAAAAAGAATGTCGCTGTCGGTCCCAATGATTATAATATTTCCGGTCGGAATTATACTTTTTCCTTTTATGCCAAGAATTGTTCCGACGGCGATCAGGCGGTTATCGGTAATAGCGCCGTTGATAATAAGGCGGTTGATTTAGGCGGTAGTACCGATTGGAATTATTATTATATCACTTATAATTTTCCTTTAGGCTTAACCGATAATCATGTTTATATTTCAATTGATTCCGCCACTTGTCAGATTGACCATTTGAAATTGGAATTAGCCAATGGCGGGACCGAATATAGCGACTATTATCAGAATAATTTAGTTTATCAAAAATTAATTCCGGATTATTTAGCTTCCACTTGTTATGTTAATCCTAACTCCGCCACTCCCGATTATCGTTTGAAAGCCGCGGCTCCGGCTAAATGTTCTGATTATACTAGACGTTGCAACGCCTCGGAAGTTGATTGTGATTTGTATCAATCAGTCCGCGATGGCTTTACTCTGCCGGCCAGAGTTACTCCGTTTGATGCTTGTTTGGCTCAGTGTGACGGTTATGATTCTTATGTCCAGAAAGCCACTCCTTTCTCCAATACTTTAGCGGCTAATTTTATTCCCACTACCGCCACCAAATGTAGCGCTAATGTGGTGGGCTGTACGGAGTTTACTAATTTAGATTCGGTCTCTCAGGGCGGTGAAGGCCAAGAATATTATAGCTTCTTGCGCCAATGTATCAAACCGAATAATAATCAATGCGGCATCTTCTATAGTTGGGGCAGCGCCGGAGCCAGTTATCAGTTGCAGCCTTATAAACTGCAAGCTTTTAGCGATAAGCCAATCTTAACTTCCGGCAGTTTTGATATTAATAGAAATCAGATTGAAGATGGCAATATAGTTTGTAGTGAAGCTATTTATAATTCCCCGTCGTCGGCTGCCGCTTATAATTCCGACTGCCGCCAATTATATAATAAGGATGGCGCTATCTTCTATGCGCTTTATTCTAAGACTATTACTTGTTCCGATGATTGTCATCCTTATCGAATTAGCGCCAATCCAATTGATGACAGCATCACTGACCCGGCTGATTGTGTCGGCAGCGATGCCCATTGGGATGCTTCTAATGCCGTTTGTTATATTTGTAAAAATGGCGGAGTTTGGGATGACAACCAAAACGGCTGTGTCTATCAAGCTATTCCCGGCGAAGGTCAGACTTGTAGCGCCAGTGAAAACGGTTGTCGCGAATATAATGGTAATTATGGCAATAATTTACGGATAATTAACGCTTACGATTTTGAAAATAATCAAATTTGGGCCAGCTATTGTAGCGATACCAGTTCTTTAAGCACTGATTCTATTAATAAGAATGGACACTCTCTCCAATATAATTTTGAGGGCGGCGCTTGTTCCAACATTGACTTTAACTTTTTCGGCGCCGGGCATGATTCTAATATTTTTGCCGCTGTTAAAGGTTTCTGGAATAAGATTGTCAGCGGAGCCGAGGCTCAAACCGGCCAGGCTTTGCTGGGACACAGTATCGGTATTACCGTCGGTCAAAGCGTTAAACAAAACTCGGCTTATGTCTTGAGATTCTTGGCTAAAGCGAGTACCAATGTCTCCGTCAATTTCTATTTAAGTAATGGCACGGTCGCCTCTCAATTTGATGTTAATTCTCAGAATAATGGTTCGGTCTCCGTGGCCGGCAATAATGAATGGAAAATGTATGCCATGAATTTAGCGGCGCTGGATCATGAAGTCAGCGATACTGAAGTTTTGTTATTCTCCGCTACCGGCAATGTCTTGTTGGACAATATTACTTTAACCGAAGTGACCGATCGTTTCTATTTGATTAAAGACTCTTGGAATACTCCGGATGCTTGTTATTACGACACTTTTGGCACCTATCAAGGCACCAACTACAACTTAGGTTGCAGCGCCTATACCAATCGCGCCGGGCAAACTAATTATCTGCGTAACTTCAGTCATCTTTGTTCTGACTCTTCCGCCGGTTGCGAATTAATGTCGCTCACTAATAATTCTGCCAATCCGGAGGCGCAAGCCTACCAAGAAGTCGGCATGCCTGATAATAATTGTGACGTCAGCGACGGACCGTCTTGCGTGGAGGTGTTGGCCGACAAGATGGTCTATGTCGTCTATAATCCCATTAAACAATGCGGCGCTGAAAATAAGGGCTGTACTCGTTTAGGCGGTCAAACGGTCGTTAATCCGGATGTGACCGTGCAAAATTTATATGCCGATGCCTATCTCAAAAACAATCCGGATGAATATGACAATATTCTCTGTAATGATACTGAGGTCGGCTGCGATGAGTGGAAATATCTTGACGGTCAGTCCAGTTATTTCAAAGACCCGGGGGAAAATGTTTGCGAGTGGCGTCAACCGGCCAATGCCACCGGTATGAACTTGCCAAAGAAGTGGTATAAGAAAACGATTAAACGTTGCGATCTTAATGACAACGGGAAGATTGATATTGATATTAATGGCACTATTATTGAAACTCAGAATAAACTTTGCGGCACCGATGCCGATTGCGGCGTTGGTAATTGTATTTTAGATACTAATGATTATTTATGTGATGTTAATTCTCTCAAGACTATCGGTCTGGGCGGCGGTAATTTAGTCTACCAACCGCAGAACATGGCGGGAACTTGCGAGGCCA
>MNUV01000060.1:3842-7097 GCA_001871235.1 Candidatus Falkowbacteria bacterium CG1_02_41_21 | reverse complement strand
TCAAAATCATTTATTCTGGCTCTCTCCAGGACTTCATAGATGGTCTTCCTGGTGACTTTGTATTCTCGGGCTAAATCAGACACCATTTGGTGCCCAATCCAAGCGGCGTAGATAGCCCTTCTCATATAGGGCAATAATCTGGTATTCTTATGCATAGATTAAGGGGTTATGTTAATTAGTTAGTATTGGACTACCAACTATTTTAACAGCCCCTTTTTCTATTGGCAAAGTGTATACAACGCTAGCTTAACTTACATATTATAGCATATTATCCCCCCCCCGACAAATAGAAGATAAGATTTAATAATTAAATAAAACTATTTACTTTCTGGCCGCCAACTGGCCGCAGGCCGCGGCGATATCCGAACCGAAACGATAGCGGCTGGTGACCTTGATTTTTCGCTTGATTAAAATCTTTTCAAAATTCTTAAAAACTTTTTCATCCACCAGCCGGAAAACCGCCGTCTCATTATAATTCATCAGATTAACCACATAGAGCGGCTTGTTCATAATCACCGCCAATTTTTCGGCGGCCTCGTCGCTGTCATTTACGCCCTTCATCAACATATACTCAAACATCATCTGACGATTGGTTTTTTCAATATATTGATCAACGGCTCGGAGCAATTGAGCGATGGAATATTTTTTGTTGATGGGCATCAGGTCAGAGCGAATTTTGTCGCTGGCGCTATGAAGCGACACGGCCAGGTTAACCTGGATCTTTTCGTTGGCTAGACGTTTAATGCCATCCACTAAACCAACGGTGGAAATGGAAATATGGCGCGCGCCCAGATGCAAACCATCAGGCTCATTTAATACCCGAATGGCGCTCAACACTTGGTCGTAATTCAAAAATGGTTCACCCATACCCATAAAAACAACGTTGGTGATTTTGGCTTTAAAATTAGTCTTTAAATAACGCGCCCAGAACAAAGCCTGCTCCACAATTTCATTCTTATTTAAATTTCGGGTAAAACCCGAGGCTCCGGTGGCGCAAAAAACGCAACCCAAAAGACAACCGACTTGCGCCGACAAACAAACGGTATCTCTCCCCTCTTTATGACGCATCAAAACAGTTTCGATTTTAGCGCCGTCATTTAAAGTGATTAAAGCTTTAAATGACTTCTTATCGCGGGCGGCCAGGACCTTAGCCTTGATATCTATGGGGCATTCCAAATTCAATTTGGCTTTTAAAACCAACGGCAAATTACTGGCCTGGTTCCAATCGTCAATTAAATCGCCAAAAAGCAATTTCTGAGCTTGTTTTAAGCGATAGGCCGGTTCGTCTTTCAGAACTTCGTAAAAATTATCAATGTTCATATTAAGCGACTTTTTCTAGGCGCTCTTTAATTTCGGCACAAAAATTATCCAATAAATTGGATGGCGCGAGCTCGCCCGAATTTTTTAAATCTAAAATATGCTGGTAAGCCTCAGTGATTAATTTAGTTTCATCAATTTTATAACCCAAACGCTTGGTGGTCTTCTTCAATAATTCCGCCCAGCGAACTTTGAGACGTTGGGCCCTAGTTTTTTCATTCTTGCCCTCAATATCGTCTGCGAATTCCTTTTGTTCAATTAACCAAACATCCTGAGAATTATCTAAAAAGAATTTACTAAACTCATTAACGCTCTTCTGCCAATCTTTTTGTTTAGGATCGTAGATTTTTTCAAAATTATTGTTCATATGGTTGAAATTAAAAATTAAGATTTAATTCGATTGGGATTAAATCTTAATCTAAAAAAATATTTTTCAATTAATACTATTTGACCTCGACATAGATCCGATCAACCAGGGCTGGAGCCCGTTTCAAAAATGTCGGGAAAAAATGAAGTTCAAAGCTGTCAATCTCTTTGACTCCCTTCAAATAAGTTTCGATTTGGGTCTGATTCAAATTGACCAACTTGCTCTTATCAATAAACTCCGAATTAGTTGAGGCGATGCGACTGATAAAATCAACTTTCAAAGTCGCGATATTACTCTCGGAATTATAGCTCTCCAGTTGATAGACTAAATTAGCCCGATCAATTTCGGCTGAAGTCTGATCGCTCCCGGCGGCAACAGCTAATTTCTGTTGAGCAATCTTGATAACATCGTCGCTCGAAAAAGAAATGACATTAACAATATTCTTGATTTTGACGGTAAATTGATCTTTTTTGTCGCCCACCTTGGCGTCAACCAGTTCAATCTGAGCCGTCTCGGCGCTGGTTTGATAAAGGACTTGGTCATAACCATTCTTGGCACCGACTTTTTCTTTGACCTTCTTGATTAAAAGATTATTTAACTCTTGCGTCGCCTTATCAACATCGGCCTGAGCGATATATTTGTCCGAAATGGTGCTGTAAGCAAAAGTGGCTGAGCTTTCACCATAGATTTTGTCTTGGATCCCCGACCAAAGTCCGGGAATAGTAAATTTAGTCGGAGCGATAGCCATATCAGCTCCGGCTTTATCGGCGTAAATATCCACCACCACCGAAGCTCCAGCCGGAACGATTACGCTATCTTTCAGACGGAATAATTTATTATCAGCGCTTAACAGACGAGTAGTAGCCACTAAAGATTGGCTCTTACTATAATTATTAATAATTTTAACCTGGCCGGAAACTTCCTCGCCCTTAACCTCGGCCCCGCTGGATTGATAAACGCCGCTCTCCTCAGCTTCAATCCTGGTAATATTGCCCTTAAGAGACCGATCGCTACTGGCGGTTTGGTTGATACCATAAACATCAACTATTAAACTTTCATTGACTGTTTGTTTGCTCGGACTGACCACTACGGTCAACTTAACCATGACAAAATATAAAACCACCAGAACTAGAACGCAGGCCAAGGCGATAAAACGGAAAGCTAATTTCCGATAAGTATTAACAGAACGATTAACTACCGCATTATTAGGCTCGGCGCTTTCAACTAATTTATCCAATTCGTCAATCTCTGAAGATTCATGAGAAGCCTGAGGGGTATCGGCGGAGACTCCCGGTTTGGCTTGACCGATTTGTTGTGACATCATTTGAAAAAATTGTTTACGCGAATCAAAACTGTCGTTCAAGGGAGCAGCGCCGGAGGCTACATTTTCAGCCGGTGATGTTTTTTCCAATTGCGGCCTATCTACCATTGATAAAAGTTTTTTCGCAGCATCTGATTCGCTGTTAGCCCCCCGAGAATGAGTCGCTTGATTAGTTTTATGAGACTTTGTCGGTTTATGGCTTTTTTTACTCAAAGTCATAGTTTTAAGTTTAAATGATTTTTATTTAAAA
>MNUV01000060.1:0-3827 GCA_001871235.1 Candidatus Falkowbacteria bacterium CG1_02_41_21 | reverse complement strand
TTCATTATAACATTTTTTTTAATTTTCAACAATATTAAGGGCTCCGACAAAATCTGATTTGATCTGGGCAATCAATTCCGGTTGATAAGCCACCCTAAAACCGGTTTTAAGGATATTTTCCTGCTGACCGTTCTTAATCTTAAAATAAACCAAGCTGTCACCGGGATAAGCTAAAAACAAGGCTCTTAAATGGTCTAATTCGGTACTATCTAAATTACGCCCAAAAACTATTTTAAGAGCCGGAGCGGTAGGACCGGCAACCACTGGCGTTTCCACCGGAGCCGGCGGTTTCTGATAGGTTTGACCCTGACGATAATTGTTGCGCGCTTCATCCCGGCTCTCCAGTAATATTTTCTTGAAATCATCAACACTTTTAGCGGGGTTATCTTCATCCAATATAATGGCTTTATTAACTAAAACTTTAGTTTCCTGGTCTTTATCGGAAACTCGCCCGCGACCTAAAACTATTTTACCGACCACCCACATATCATTAGTCTCTTGAAATAATTTAGGAAAAATTAACAGCTCCACATTGGTAATGGCGTCTTCAATTTTAACAAAAAGCATGGTTTGGTTATTCCGCGTAATAATTTTTTTGACCGTCGAAATCACTCCGGCGATATTAACTCCGGGTTCCTGTTCCCGTCCTTTTAATTCTATCAGCGGCACGACAAAGCCGGATAAATACTCCAGGTAATGATTAAGCGGATGCTCGGTAATATAAAGTCCTAAAAGTTCCTTCTCCCAGCGCAAGACATCTTTTTCCAAAGCGGCCGGAGATTTAATTAATTTCGGATAACTGGCTACGTAAATATGAGGCGAATCGGAAAACAAACTGCTCTGGCGGCTGTCCTTCATCTTGCCGTTTTCTTTGTTGAAGTTAAGCAACATCTCCAGATTGGCCAGAAGTTCGCCTCTCTCGCCGTAACGATCCAAACCTCCGGTTTTAATTAAACTCTCCATGGATTTTTTATTCAAATCCCGATCGCTGATTCTTTCCAAAAAATTAAAGATATCGGAATAAGGGCCGTGGGCTTTGCGTTCGGCAATAATAACTTCGCAAATATGTTCGCCCACATTTTTGACCGCCCCCAATCCAAAGCGAATCGTATTGGATTTTTCTTCAGTCGAAACCGCTCTATTCTCAGTCGTCCCGCTAGTGACCACGGTAAAAGTGGCATAGGATTCGTTGACATCCGGCGGCATGATTTGGATTCCCATCTTCCGACATTCATCAATTTCAATGGCAATCCGATCAATGTCATTTTGATCGGAAGTTAATAAGGCGGCCATAAATTCGGCCGGAAAATGAGCTTTGAGATAAGCGGTTTGATAACCAATCAAAGCATAGCAAGCGGCATGACTGCGATTAAAGCCATAGCCGGCAAAAGGTTCAATAAATGAGAAGATCTTTTCAGCCAATTCCTTATCCACTCCGTTTTGAATACACCCGGCCACAAATTTCTCTTTTTGCTCGGCGAGCAGAGTTGGAATTTTTTTACCCATCGCCTTTCTTAAAGTATCGGCCTCGCCTTTGCTAAAGCCGGCCAATTCCCGGGAAATTTGCATGACCTGTTCTTGATAAATCGCGACGCCATAAGTTTTTTCTAAAATCGGCTCCAATTTTGGATGAAGATAAACAATTTTTTTGCTCTGATGCTTGCCGGAAATGTATTCCGGAATCCACTCCATCGGACCCGGACGATAGAGCGCCACCATCGCGATGATATCTTCAAACTCATTCGGTTTCAATTCCCGCAGATAACGCTTCATGCCGGAACTTTCAAATTGAAAGATGCCGGTCGTTTCCCCATTTTGGAATAGGCGATAAGATTCCAAATCATCCAGTGGAATCTTATCGATATCAATTTCTAAACCTCTGGTATTTTTGATAATCCGGAGAGCCGATTCAATAATAGTTAAATTTTTCAGTCCCAAAAAATCCACTTTCAATAAACCCAAATCTTCAATCGGATGCAGTGAGTATTGGCAAACGACTTCTTTGTCGGAAGAGGACGCATATTGAATCGGGGTATAATCGGTCAGCGGATTTTTGGTAATCAGCACGCCGCAAGCATGCATAGAAGAATGGCGCGCCACGCCTTCCAAGGTTTTAGCATAATCCAGAATCCTTTTAGCGGCCGGCTCCTGGGAATAGATTTCTTTCAACTCCGCCACTTCGTTTAAAGCTTGATCTAGTTTATAAAACATCGGGATCATCTTAGCCAAACGATCGCAATAATCATAAGGCTCATTTAACACCCGACCGACATCTCGCACTGCCGCCCGAGCGGCCATGGTTCCAAAAGTAATAATCTGCGAAACGTGATCTTGCCCGTATTTTCCTTTCACATATTTAATTACCTCGGAGCGACGAATATCGGCAAAATCCAAATCAATATCCGGCATGGAAATACGCTCGGGATTCAAGAAACGCTCAAAGAGCAAGTCATATTTTAACGGATCCAGATTGGTGATTCCGGTCAGATAACAAACGAGTGATCCGGCCGCGCTGCCCCGACCCGGACCGACCACAATCTTATGGTCCTTGGCCCAATTCACAAAGTCGGCGACAATCAAAAAGTAGGAAGGCCAACCCATTTTAGTGATCACTTCCAGCTCGTAATCCATTCGGTCTCTAATTTTTTTAACATCAGCCGAGGACAAACTAGCAAAACCTTCAGCAACCACTCTATCTAGCACTAAGCCATAACGTTTTTTCAAACCTCTCTCGCATAGCTCCCGCAAATAACTATTGCCATCATGCCCCTCAGGCACCTCAAAATGAGGTAATTGAATATTACCCAATTCAATCTCCACGTTGCACATCGTGGCGATTTTAAGAGTATTGGCCACCGCTTCCGGAGTGTCTTTGAAAGCGGCAATCATCTCCGCGTTAGGACGCACCGAATAATCACCATAGCCCAACATCTTCATCCGATCGGTATCTTCCAACTTCTTCTTGTTCTGCAAACACAAAAGAATATCTTGGGCCTCTTCGTGCTCCTTATACAGATAATGCGAATCATTGGTGGCCACCAGCGGCACATTCAATTCCTTGGAAAAAGCGATTAGCTGTTTGTTAACCCTGTCCTGTCCTTCCAGTTCCGGATGATCTTGAATTTCCAGATAAAAACTGTCGGCGCCAAAAAGATTTTGATAATCCATTATTCTCTCTCGCGCTTTGTCTAACTTGCCGCCGGTAATTAAACGCGGGATTTCTCCGCCCAAACAAGCTGTGCAAGCGATTAATCCCTCATGATATTGTTGTAAGAGCTCCCAGTCAATTCTGGGCTTATAATAAAAACCTTCCAGATGGGCCAAAGAAGTTAATTTAATCAAGTTCTTATAACCGACATTATTCTTGGCGAGTAATATTAAATGGAAATTACGCGCATCCTCCCGCGTATTCTTGTCATGGCGCGAATTGGGGGCCAGATAAGCTTCCACGCCGATAATCGGTTTGATGCCCGCTTTTTTACATTTTTGGTAAAACTCAATCACGCCATACATGACGCCATGATCAGTAATGGCTACGGCCGGAGAACCCTGTTCTTTGGCGCGCGCCACAAGCTGCTCGACCTTGGTTAACCCGTCAAGCAAAGAATAGTGGCTATGATTGTGCAAATGCACGAATGACATGAAATTAATCTAATAAGCCAATAAAGTCTATAAATAAAATTTACAAACTTTATTGGTCTTAAAATATTAGAAAATAATTTTTTATTTTGAAAAATAAAAAATTCAAAAAACAAAGGGCTAAAATCAAAGGACTGGAGAGAACGAGAATATTAGTTCTGAGGGCTAACTTGCGAGACGACGAAAGC
>MNUV01000041.1 GCA_001871235.1 Candidatus Falkowbacteria bacterium CG1_02_41_21 | reverse complement strand
TTGCGGGCAATCTCGGAGATATTATTAGTTTGAACAGCTTCTAGCGCTCGGTCGAGTTTAAATTGAGCGGTATAACTAGTCTTTTTTCTCTTGGGGGTGATTTTCGCTAGCACTGAACTAATTTTTGGCATAGACTTAATGGTTATATTTTGATTTTACAATAGCATGGCTACTGAAAATTTGAAATATTGCCTGTTAGTTTCCCATATACCTACCAGTTCAGTATAGCCAGGACTAATCATTCTGGAGAAAATTAAATTGCCCAATTCCTTTTTCAATTCTTCATCAGTGTGTATAGATTCATCTTTCTTAGCATTTCTTTCAAAGCGACAAACATCGCCGAGGACCTTACCCAGCCTGACTATAATCTGAGATAGAGATAATTTTTCTCCTTGCCAGATTTCTTTAGATTGATCCAATAATTGTTTAATTTCCATATAATTTAATTGATTAATAAATTAGTTATTAAGGCCACCATAACTTCTTTTTCTTTCGGATCGCTCTCAGCGATTAACAACGCCAAAGAAGCCAAAGCGCCATCATTAATCTTCTTTTCCCCTTTTTTATTGTAAAGATAATTATTTTTAACTAAAAATAAAATAAATAAGAACGACCCAATACGCTTATTACCATCGACAAAAGGATGATCTTTAATGATAAAATACAAAAGGTGCGCGGCCCGTTCTTTAATGGTCGGATACAAGTTCTTGCCGGCGAAAGTCTGTTCTAAATTTTTAATTATTCCTTCTAAACTATTTTCTCGCTCCCGACCAAAAATATCAGCCGCTTGTTTTTCTTTAATTAATTTATTTTTCAATTCATTAATTTCATTTTTAGAAAAATCGTAATTCAAATTATTGATAATCTTACCTTGTTTTATAACTTGTAATTGATGCTCGTCATATTTTTGCAAAATTATCCAAGAATTAGCATAATCGGAGATTACTTTCAATAATCCTTGGGCCTCAATTAATTTTAATTGCCAATTATTAATAACTCTCTGTAAAAAATTAATTGTTTTTTGCAACTCGCCAAGCTTTAATTCCTTATTTTCTTTCAATCTTTGCTCATTAATCGTATAACCTTTAACTATATGATTTCTTAAAACATTAGTGGCCCAAATCCTGAATTGAGTCGCCCATTTGGAATTAACTCGATAACCGACAGAAATAATGGCATCTAAATTATAGAAAGCTGTTTTATAAATTTTGCCGTCGGGGGCAGTATGTTCCGAAATGGAACATACTGAATTTCGATCCAATTCACCATCCTTAAAAATATTATTCAAATGCTTAGTTATCGCCGGCCTCTTTATACCAAAAAGAACCGCAATTTGAGCTTGCGTTAGCCAAATAGTCTCTTTCTCCATTTTAACAGTCAAATCTGGCCGACCATCCTTAGCCTTATAAATCGCAATTTCACCCGTGGTTATTAAATTTTCACTACTTTTATTCTTCATATTGAATATTATAACATAATAGGGATAAATTTTATATAAAATACTGATAAAATCTTATCCAGCAAAAATCTCAATTTTTACCTTAGTATTTTCAAAATTAGCGAATAAATTATATAAAAAATAACCGCAACCTTAAAAGTTACGGCTTTTTCATTTTCTTTGATATAAAATACTTTTAGACCGTCTTAAATTTACTTCCAAAAAAAGAAATCGGCCATCTTATCGCCCGACTCAGTAAAACTTATGGCTTTAATCAATTGATCGCTGGTAATGATAAAATCAATATCTTTATCGGCCGGAAAAACTAAGCCATAAGGATTGCTCATGTCCTTTTGACAATTCAAACATGCCACCCGGCTGTCAGTTGTAAAATTAATTTTTTCACCATCGGTTTTAACCGCTACAAACATGATAGATTCGGCCAGCGGATCCTCAAGATATAAACGGTAAATATATTTATTGTTAATTGGGTCAAAACGCGCAGTATAATCGCGCGAATATGAAGTACTGCCGCCATCGTGCTTAAGTTCTTGCTTGGTTAAAATAAAAGACAACTTATTATCGCCGCTATCATCTTCCATGGCCCGGGCGCGCACCCTGACGCTATCAAAAAATGGATAAGCCAAGAGCGTTAGCAAAATAATGACCAAAGAAATGATAAAACTGACATTGCGCCAGACCGGACTGATTTTGAAGTAAGCCAGGATGTTACCTAAAACATTTCTGACGGCCGAAGTAACAAAAATAAGCGGAGCGATACTAAAAATTGCCGTTAACGTATAAAAATTAAAATTGCCAAACCGAATTTCTTTCAAGCTATGATAAAGGCCCCAGCCGACAGGCAAAGTGACAAAATAAACGCCGAGGGCAAAAATGAAAAAAATAATGTTGGCAAACAAACGGTATTTTCGACGAAAACAAAGGAAGATACTAAATATCACAAAAAGAATGATTGTCGGAATAGCTAAAATATTTTTTAAAAATGGGACAGTAGTTAAAACCAAAAAGGCCGCAAAAATTCGGTTAAACACAATTTCCAATGAAGTCAGAGCAAAATTATTATTTTCGGAAACACCGGTCGGGTTTCCCAAATTACTTGTTTCCATATATTAACTTAAAAATAACCCTTTTTTTATTAGACCCGCTCTCTATGAGACTCATAACCGGCAGGCGGAAAACTAATTTATACCTAAAAAACCTGAGCTTGAAAGACGCTTAATTCCACTTCAGGATCGTTTTGATAGCAATCTGACGCTAATCCCGCTTTTTGTGAGCAGAGCTCGCTTAAAAATTTCTCTTTGGTCCAACCGCTCTCTATGGCTACTTGCGGTAAGAAAACCCCGCTTCGCAGGCCCTTTCTGACAATCACGCCGTCTTGGCCCAATCTAACCTGACGCCAATTACTAACTAACTGCGGGACGGACAAAATGCTGATTTCATAATCCAATTGGGACAATTCATCCCCGGTCACCGGATAGAAACGATTATCTTCCGTGGCCGCGGCGATAGCCATATCGCGCACCACCCGCCACAAAGGGCCATCCGCTGTAATCTGACCGATACAGCCTCGCAGCTCCCCATTTTTCTTTAAAGTCACAAAAGCTCCTTGAATTGTTTTTAATCGCTCGCCTTTAATTTCAAATTCTAAAATTTTCTTACTTTTAACATAATTTTCCACGCTAGTTTGGGCTATGTTCCGAAGAATTTTTTGCTCAAGAGAATTTAAATCCGAGGAACTAAAAATAATGGCACCATAACCAACCACCCGCTGTTTGTCACCGCCGAGGATGTCGCCGCTATTTTTATATCCCAAAACCTGTGGCTCTAGATTAAGCCGTTCAGCCAGAATCATAGCTGTTTTTACCGCTTCCAGACCGCATAAAATCGTTTGCTCATTATTTTGAATACTTAAAGCGTCTTTCGCCCACCCGCTTAAACCAATTAAATCCTTATTAGCAATCAACTCTAAAGTCTGATGGTCAATTTTATCAGCCACTTCGGAGGAAGGATAATGCGACAGATCAGAACTGATCACGATTAAATCATCATCTGCGAAATTAGCGGTTAAAATTTTCGCGACAGCCTCATAATCATTATCATTGGCATTACCGAATAACAGTGGGACAATTTTAAAAGAAGAGCCTAAAACAGTCTGTAAAAACGGCAATTGGACTTCCAGGTCATGTTCCGGTCCGTGGGGAACATTATTAATTTTAATCAGCGGCGCAGCGGTTATTAATTCTTTAACTTTCTCTGTGTCCACCGGCACGCGGCCCAAAGGCGTTTCCCAAAAATCATGATTGTCGATGGCCAGTCCGGAAAAATAATCATGATGCGAATTGCCGAGGAGATAAACTCGCTTAATCTTTTGCCCGGCCAGCGCTTTATAAGCCAAGGCCGCCACGCCGGCGCTGTATTCATAACCGGCATGCGGGACGATAATCATTTTAATCGTTCCGTTCGTCGTTGTCGGCGTCGCCTCTAAATTGACGGCTACAACCCGTTCTAATTCTCCGCGACTAGCCGGATAGAATTGGCCGGCCACAGCCGCCGGCCGGATGGTTGATTTGGAATTAATGCCCAGCATATTTTATAAGTTAAACTTTAGATTATAATCTAAAAAAGTCCTTCTATTTTTTCCCCGCAATTACGGCAACAACCGTTTCGATCCAAACGTTTTATATCATAACCGTCTCTTTTGATCGCAATTCGGCTACAAGCCGGACAAAAAGTATTGGCCGCTCCATCTTCCCAAATATTTCCGGTATAAATATATTTAAGCCCTTCTTCTCGGCCGATGGCATAAGCTCGCTTGACCGCGGCCACTGGCGTTTCCGGCAGATGTTTTAATTTCCAGGAAATCTCTCCGGAAAATGCCGAGATATGCCAAGGAACAAACTCGCCCAGTTCTTGTTTAATAAATCGGGCTATTTGGCTTAACAGCTCTTCTTGGTCGCTTAAAGTGGGAATGATTAAAGTGGTAATTTCCAACCAGATTTTCGCTTTAACCAAATGACGGCAGTTTTCCAAAATCGGTTTTAAACGGGCGCCGCAATAAGTTTGATAGAATTCATCATCAAAAGATTTGATGTCAATATTAATCGCGTCCAAATAAGGTAAAATGAGAGTGAGAGTTTCCGGCGACATAAAACCGTTGGAAACCCAAACATTCTTCAGCCCCTGAGCTTTAGCCAATTTCATCGTATCCAAAGCATATTCTAAAAATACCGTCGGTTCATTATAGGTATAGGCGATACTCAGACACTTGGCCTTTAAAGCATTGGCCACAATCTCGGCCGGAGTCAAGTCAATTCCCCAAGAAATTTTATCAGAATCTTCCGTTTTTCCTGATGGCCTGGATTGCGAAAGATCATAATTCTGGCAGTTGGCGCAACGAAAATTACAACCCAAAGTACCGAAAGAGTAGGTTGATGAGCCGGGCAAAAAATGAAACAAAGGTTTTTTCTCAATCGGATCAATCTGAGCGGCCGCGGCCCGGCCATAAGAAAGCAGATAAAGCTTGCCGCCGATATTCTGGCGCCAGCCGCAAAGACCGGTCGAACCGACGGGAATTCGGCAAAAATGATGGCACGTCCGGCACTCAACCCTATCGCCGATATTTCGGTAATTAATCGCTTCTTTCATATAACTTTTAGACCTAGAGTTCTACTATAAATCATAGGCATTACAATTAGAATCCCCCGGGGTGCAACAGCGGCAGGCTTCACGGCCGCAGGCGCAATCCAAACCACTCTGGGCGCAAAGACCGCAGGAACTGACAGTGGTATTGGCCGGCACTGTTTGAGGTTCAGGCGCTGGAGGTGGAGTGGGAGCGGGAGTTTCTAGTTTAGGAGAAATGGCGTCGCTGGCGGGTATGGTGCTTTCCAATTTCTTCAAGGCGTCTTGGGCAGCCTTTTGTTTCGTGGCTTGGGCGCGTTCTAGTTCTTTCCGATCCATAATTTTCTTTATTTCCGCGTCTTTACGCGCTTGTTCCGCAGCCGCGGCTTTTTGTTCTTCCAGGAGTTTCAGACGATCGGCTTCCATTTTTATCAAAGCGTTCCGGTATTCAGGATCTTTTAGCCGTTCCACCAATTGGTTAGCGGCGGCCTCCATTTTTATTCTTTTCTGTTCCTTGGTCGGGTATTTGAGATAGGAGGGCAGAGACTCATTACCGCTGCCGTCGGGACCAAAGGTCTCCTGCAAAGATTGATCATAGTATTCTACCCGGGGATTTTTACCAACATTGAGGACGGAAAAACCACCAGCCTGGTCATACGCCAGAGCGCCGACGTCATAGAGCGACAAGATGGTTTCCTTTTCCCAATTGGCCGGATTCTGCAAAACTGATTTTATGCTACTGGCCATCAGGAGTGGCGCCACGGCATCTTTAGCCTGGGTATAGACCAGTGCTTCCTCGCCATCATGCATCATGATGTTTACCGAATCACCGACGGAAAAAGCGACGTCTACCCCGGCTAACAAAGTTTCACCGGCGGCTATGGCTCCTTGAGCCGCCGCAACCTCAGGCATGGCAGCTACGAATAAGACCACTTTCCCTGACGTCTGGGCTACGGTCAATCCCTGCACCCAGCGTTTATTATAGTCATCTTCATTCTTGAATTCAATTTGGAGCTGGGCGTTTCTTTCATCCAATCGCTTTTTAGCGCTTTGAGCGTCTTCTTTGAACGCCGCTTGCACAATGGTCAGCCAATTTTTATCCGGATAGGCCATTCTGGCTAAGTCGGCCTGTTTCCATTTTTTCTTGATTAACTCTTGGCGGTTGAATTCTTTGGACTCGGCTTGGCTCTTTTCCAAAGCGGCCTTCTCTTCGGCGGTCAATTCCCGGCCGGTTTCTCCCGGCACTAAAGGTTCTTCCACATCGCTCGCCTCAAGAGCGAAAGCGGGGGCAATGAGAAAAAAGGTATTCTCTCCATTCCTAGCTAGAGGAAATGTCAGCTTATCCAAATCATTAGCCGATTGTTCCACTAAGTCCCATAAATTTATAGAGCCGGCCGCTATTAGCCGAGCGTCGGTGGCGCCGAGAGAGCCATAGGGGATGTTGGCGGCGGTATTTTGATAATCAACCGCGTCTTTATACCTGGCCGCCAAAGTATCCAAAGCTATAGTCAAGTTCTTCATTCCCTCTTCCGTCGCTTGGCCAGCGCGAACAGGGACAGCCACGCTAATATTCTTATCCTTCCGGCTGCCGGCAAATACAAAAACCAAGATGATGCCGATGACGAAAATTATTAACAATACTTTCCGAGATAATTTAAAATGGAACTTCTTGGAGAAAAATGACCTGATCGGAGGCAAGAGGAGCAAACCTAAGACAGCCAGAATAATTCCGGAAACTAGGAAGGAAGGCATGAGCAGAAGCCCGAACAAGAGAATGGCGACACCGAATATCCAGGGGAGAATAAGAGCCATTTTACCGCCGGGACGCATGTCCTTAGCGGTAGTGAAATCTTTTTTCTCGTTCATGACACTTTCATCAATGAAAGGCATTTTGCGGTTCATCGCCTTTCCCTTCCAGGTGACGGTGCCTTTGCGAAGAATGCCTAGTTTGGCGAGCAAATCGGATAATTTCATATTGGTTTTTTATGATAATAAGAAGTTGTTATAGACTAGATTGCGCCTTCCAACTATGGCCGCAATCCAAACAATCGTAAGAATAAAGATCATTATCTTTACCGCGAGGGTATGGTTGCCCCTCCCCTTTTCGGCGAGCACAAAAAGGTGATAGACATTTTATTTTTTGAGAATCACATTTAGGGCATTTAATTAAACTTTGGAGACCCATAATTTTATAATTAATTTATTATACTTTCTTTTATTTATATGTTCTAATTTTACGATTTTATAGTCCAAAAGTCAAACAAAAAAATGCCCCAATTAAGGCATTTTTAGGGTATGAGGGATGGGTTTATGTTAAAAAGATTAAGAGATTTATATAAATAAGCAAAAATC
>MNUV01000042.1 GCA_001871235.1 Candidatus Falkowbacteria bacterium CG1_02_41_21 | reverse complement strand
CCGAGATTTTGAACAAAAGGGAAATAATTGGCTCGAACCGATGCGAGAAGTGATTTTATTGAGTAGCCAAGCCAAAATTCTTTTGTCGCAGGGCGACAAAACGCAAATCCGCGCATTTCTCAAAAATGTCGGCTCGAACTTTATGCTGAATTCAAAACGGCTTGAAATTTCCCCGAAAAACGGCTGGCGAGCCCGCATAGAGGGCGAGCCAATGACTTCATTTCCTAACTGGCGGAGAGGGGGAGATTCGAACTCCCGAGACCTTGCGGTCTGCCGCTTTTCGAGAGCGGTACTTTCAACCACTCAGACACCTCTCCAATATCAGAATAAATTAATTAAACTTATTCTTCAACCTCTTTTTCTCATCTTCATTCAAATATTCCCACTGGCCATCCGGCAGAGCACCTAATTTGATGCCAGAAATCTCTAGCCGGATCAAATCGGACACTTTGAGACCCACGGCCTCAAACATTCTCCGGATTTGTCTCTTTTTGCCCTGGGTAAGTGTCAGCAAAAACCGGTTATTATCCAGATATTCTACCCTTTTGGCCGAAACTAAGCCATCCCCCTCGCCGATATCCACGCCTCTATTGAACTGGGAAATGAGCGAATTGGCTTGATTTTCGGTTAAATTGTCGCC
Source organism: Candidatus Falkowbacteria bacterium CG1_02_41_21 (assembly GCA_001871235.1). Lineage (GTDB taxonomy): Bacteria > Patescibacteriota > Patescibacteriia > Patescibacteriales > UBA12465 > CG1-02-41-21. Next base: position 6,919 of record MNUV01000042.1, on the reverse strand, counting down.
ATCCGGAGTCTTGACCAGCACCTTATACACCTTTTCCGACTCATATTTGGGGTGAGAAATCTGTTGGGACAGCTCACCGTCGTTGGTGAGTAGCAAAAGCCCCCGGCTGTTCTTGTCCAACCTTCCGACAATGAACAGTCTCATGTCATCCAGCCCCGTGAGAAGGTCAAAAACATTTTTTTCTTCCTTAAAATCTCGGGTAGTGCAAACATAATCGCGCGGTTTATTGATTTTGATATAGACCGATTCAACTTTACCGCCAATTTTATTTTTTCCGACGAGCACTATATCCCGATCAGTTACTCTCTGGCCCAACTCAGCAATCTTGCCGTTCACTTTTACTTCCTTGACTCGGATTAATTCCTCGGCCTGGCGCCTTGAACAATAGCCGCTATCAGCAATATATTTTTGTAAGACAATATCCATATTTAGATGTGGCATCTTATCAGAACTACCAAACAAGATTCACCAGCGCTTAAAACAATTTTTTTTATTTTATCTTCCCACGACTCATCTTCGGAATTAGTATGCGACCGCTCACTGTCAATCCATTTTAATTCCGGAGTGAGAAGGGCTTGAGGAACACTTTCTGTTTCTAATAAGTTGTCCAGAAAATTTTCTGGAGTGATAATATCATCAATTTCCCATTCATCTAATTTAGCCGTAACATTTTCTTTCTCGCCGTCCAAGAATTTAGCGTCAAAAAGCAATAATGGTTTCTCTAATTGTTTGGAGACGGCCAGAATAAAATTGGGTTTAGCCTCGGTGAGAAAATCCATGACCTTCTCCGTCTCGTTCTCGTCGAAGCGGATGATGGCCGCTAAAATATAATGCATAAATTTATTCTTTATTTTTATAATCCACCAGATACAACCCCAGGAAAGCGACGAGTAGCCAGAAGAAAACTGCCAGATCATTTTTGAAGTAAGGTACGTCCACTAAACCGTGGACTAAAATGGCTACCATGGCCGCTCCCAGACCTAAAATCACGAACCGATCAACCCTCTTTCTTCTGCTTTCCGACCTGAACAACTTTATTGCACAGTAAATATACTTCCCAATTATCCAGGTGAAAAGTAACATTCCCAATAATCCTAATTCCGTCCAGAAATTTAGAAAAATATTATGGGGATACATGTAGACCTCGGTCGGTTGCCAAACTTGAGCGCGATAGGCGGCGCTGGTTCTGACCTTTTGGAGCCAATTGGGATCATCATTTTTCACAAATATGCCTTCTTGGTGATACGGCAAAACTTTTATTGGATACTGCGATAGTCCCGCCCCTAAAATCCAAGCGTAATTACTTGACAACATTTTCTTGGTTTCAATCCATTGCTCTCGCCTGATCTGCCCCGACAAATTAGTCAAAATTATTTTATGTTTAGCGTAGTCTAATAATTTTGGCGGGGAGACAATGAACATTAATCCGATGACTAAAGTGGCAAGCGTTACTTGACGCATTTTTTTATTAACCAATAATCCATAAAAAATAACGGCGGCAACAATACCAGCCAAGGCGCCTTCAGATTTAGCAAAATAAATCGAGAGCAAAGATAAAATAATAGCAACGGCGATAATTACAATTTCTAAAATATTTTTCCTGGTTTTATTATCTGAATTGCTAAATAATTTCTGCTGTAAAAAAGAAATCATAATGACGACAATCGGAGCCAAATATAATCCCACCGCATTGGGATAACCGAAAAAAGAAACAGCCCGACGCGTCGCTTCATTCGCCCAAAACTCATTGAAGATAAATTGACCGGTTATTTTCTGATATATCGCTACTGCCGAAACTAACAACGCTGAGATAAGCATGGACCAGATAATTTTCTCACTCGCCTTTTTTTCTTTCCCTAAAATATTAATTACTAAAATAAACCAGATAATCGGTTCTAAAAAGTAGGCCTTAAATATCCCCAGAGCGCTAGAACTCAGGGCCGCGACGAACACAGCGCCATAAGAAATTAAAAGTAGAGCGACAATCTCTAATTTAAAAGGATAGGAGGCCCTGTTTCTCTTTTCTCGCCAATATTTCTTTAAGTCAAACTTATAATCTTTTAATATTTTCACCACCCAGGCCCCAAAAGACAGGATAATCATGAGCTCCAGCAAGGTGCAGGGGATTCCAACCAGACTAAACCTGATTAAATAGGCCGGTAAAGCGACAATAATCAGCATTAGAGCCCAAACTGGCCTAATTTGGGTCAAAATTAGGTAAAAAATGGCATAAATCAGCACCAAAACGTTAAACATATGATTCAATTATAACACCTTTATCCTGTTAACGAAAAGACGAGGAAGCCCCCGTCTTTTCTATAGAATTTTAATTAAACCTAGCTAAGCCCGCTCTACGTATTCGCCGGTATCGGTATTAATGATAATGGCCTCGCCCTCTTCAATAAAAACCGGGACATTGATTTTGGCCCCAGTTTCCAGCTCGGCGACCTTAGAAACGCTGCCCACCGAGTTGCCCTTAATGGCCGGCGGAGCGCTGACCACCTTAAAGGTCATCTTAATCGGTAAACTAATAGCCACCGGACGATCATTGAAATACAGCACATCGACATCAATGCCTTCTTTCAAGTATTGAATCTTCTCGCCAATTTCATCAACCGGAAAATTAAATTGCTCGTAAGTGGCATTGTCCATGAAGTTGGCTCCACTGGCATCGCGATAAAGGTAATTAGCTTTTTTAGTTTGAGTCTGAGCTTCTTCCGCCTTATCATTGCCTTGAAAAGTTCGCTCCAGGACATTGCCGTTAACTAAATTTTTCATTTTCACTTTTAAAACAGCGCCGCTCCGGCCCATTTTATGATGATCGGTTTTAATAACCACAAACGGTTCGTTGTTAACGGTCAAAACCTTACCGAGTTTTATTTCGCTCATGCTCAACATAGAAGTAGAAGTTAATTTTATTTGTGAGTAAAGGCTAGGAGGGCCATCTTTCGGGACCGCTTAATGGCCAAGGTCAACTTTCTTTGATGCCAAGCGCAAGTTCCGGTTCGACCGGCGGCAATAATTTTCTGATAGAAATTAATGAAGCGCCGCAAAGATTTAGTGTCCTTGTAATCAGGCTCTAAATTGTTAACGCAAAAATAGCATTCTTTCGCTTTCTTGGTAACATTATTATTTTGATTGTTGTTGTTCATAGATTTAATTAAAGTTCCAAAATAGATTATATTTTTAAATTATAAATTAGAAAGGAATGTTTTCAATTTTTATTTCTTCGTCCGATGCCGCATCGCCCTTGGCCATCACCGCGCCTTCAAAACTATTCTCCGCTGGCGCCGGAGCGGCGCTGCCTTCACCCGGGCGACTCAAGATTTGCATCGTATCAGCCACCACCTCGGTGCGATATTTTTTAGCTCCGTCTTGGCCAATCCAATCGCGAGTTTGGAGTCGTCCTTCAATATAAACCTTGGTGCCTTTATGCAAATATTGCCCGCAAATATCGGCTAATTTTCTCCAAGCGACAATATTATGAAACTCCGCTTTAGATTGCTTTTGACCGGATTGATCGGTCCAATTCATATTAGTGGCGACCGAAAACGAAGCGACATTTTGACCGGACGGAGTCGTGCGCACTTCCGGATCTTTAGTCAGGTTACCGATTAACATTACTTTATTTAAACTGCTCATATTTTTTGCTAAGGGAAAAATCCCTTGTAGTTAATTATAACAAGTCGTCGGCATTTAAAATGCCCTCTAGTTTCTCATCCAGGCTCTCAATATTAGCCTTGGCTTTACCGGACTTAGTCGTCTTAGATTCTTTCAGCTCTTCTTTTTTTACTTCTTGGCTTTTCTTTTCTTTTTCCTTCTCCGCCTGCTTCTTGCTGATTTTAGCTTTAATCTTGGCTTCTTTCTTTAATTGTTCGTCGCTCTTTAACTTTTTGACGACAATAATAAAGCGTAAAATTTCATTATCCAATCTCAACTTTTCATCTAATTTAGCCAACTCTTTCCCTTCTAGGTCAAATTCAAACAATTGATAATAGCCGTAAGCTTCGTGCTTGATAGGATAAGCTAACTTTTTTTTGCCCCAATATTCATTCAGAGTAATTTTACCATCACTCTCAGTGATTAATTTTTCTACTTTGGCGATACAAGTTTTGGCTTCATCCTCGGTGAAGCGATTAGACACGACAAACAGGATTTCATAATGTGATGCTCCTGATGGTTTGGTTTTTGACATAGTAATTATAACAAGTTAGTTTTCAAACGGCCTTAAAGCGCCGTTAAATTTTTCCTTGATGGTTAATAAAAAAATTTATAAAATAAAACCTCGGTATCAAAAGAGCGAGGCTGTCTTGAATACCTTTAATCTCAGCTCAGTGGCCAAGATTATCTTGGGATAACCCAAGATATGGGAAAGGTCTTAATTGTCTAATCAACTTACCAGAGACCCCAAAAAAAATCAAGCCCCCTAAAATTAGCCAATTTTGACTTTTTCCCCTATAATATTAACCATATGAAATACTTTTTCGCTCTGGGCAATCACCCCTCGCTCTCGGCCGCCGAAATATTGGCCTTTTTCCCGGAAAATACCGGTAAAATGGGCCAAAACGGCATTTTTTTGTTGGAATCAGAGGACAAAATTAACGCTCAAAAGACCATCAAAGTGCTGGGCGGAACCATCAAAATCGGCCAAATTCTCTTTGATGCCAAAAACAATGAAATTCCCAAGGCTTGTTTGGACTTAGCCCTGGAAAGCGCCCCCAATTTTTCCGGCAAATTCCATTTTGGCTTTTCCAATTACGCCAATGCCCCGATTGATACGAAAAAATTAGGCATGACCATCAAAACCGTCCTCAAAGAAAACGGCCGCTCTTGCCGTTGGGTCATGGGTAAAGAACAAATCCTTTCTAGTGTCATTGTGGAACAGAACTATTTATTGGATAAGGGGATGGAAATCGTCTTTATTAGAGATAATGACGGGAAGCTAATGATCGGCCAAACTTTAGCCGTCCAACCTTTCAAGGAATTATCATTTAGAGACTATGGTCGTCCCACCAGAGACGACAAGTCTGGTATGCTCCCGCCAAAGTTAGCTCAGATTATGATTAACCTTTCCCGCAATGGCCAGAAAGAATTAATCCTAGATCCTTTCTGCGGTTCTGGCACAATCCTTTCCGAGGCATTACTAATGGGCTATAAGTCAGTAGCGGGGACTGATATTTCTCCCAAAGCAATCGCCGACACCAAAGAGAACGTGGAATGGATAAAACAGAAATTCAACATCACTGCTGTCAAAGTGGATACCAAAGTAATCTCCGCTACAGAGATTGATAAATACATCAAGCCCAAATCAGTGGCCGCGATTGTCACCGAGCCATATCTTGGCCCCCAACGTGGTCCGCATGAAATCAGAAAAACAATCGCCGAGCTGGAGCAACTCTATACTCAATCACTAAAAGCTTTTACTAAAATAATTAAACCACACTCCAGAGTCGTGATGATCTGGCCGGTTTTTGTGACCTTTGAACAACATAAAAAGAAATTCATCTATATCAACCCCCAATATCCCGATTGGAAAGTAGTGGAAGACGGCAATACTCAAAGAAAAACCTGGCTTTACGGCCGAGAAGGCCAAAAGGTCTGGCGGGAAGTGGTGGTGTTGAAATTGAAGTAAGCTATTATTAAAATTAAAAAGACTATCCATTTGGGACAGTCTTTTTTTATTGTGATTAACAAATATTAATCATGGAGTTTTTTGAAAAAATCATTAGTGTCTTTACAAATGATTTGATCAACGCCATGGCGAGAGTTTTCTATCGCTGCGGCGGTTTCTTCATTGGGTTCTTCATTTTTAATACCAACGGGATTAACTGGATCAGATTTATCTGTTTTCATAATTACGCGGGATTACAAACGATTATTCATTGTTTCAAAAATCCCGTTTCATTGTTGAAACGGGAAAATTATATTTTTCAAGAAGAGCCAAGGGCTCAAGGGTTCAAGAGCTAGGGCAAAGTATCCAAGTGGCAAAGAGCTACTTGCGGACACCGAGGAAACGACAACGGGCAGCCCAATCAAGGCCAAAGTCGTCGAGGTAGAGCTTGCGATCGTAGGCACCGACACCAAGATAAGGAACCTGACGACTGCCACTGGAATCGCGCCAAACGGAGCCAAGAGCGATAATAGGGAATTGTTTTTGGAGTTCTGGGTGAGCAGCGGCCAAAGCTAATGCTTCCATTAAAACAGCGGGGCGACAATTTTCTTTATCCATTTCCTTGATAACATCTTCACTGCCCATACCACGATTAAAATGGTATAGCTTACTGGATATTTCTACCTTTGTTCCGATCATTTCCAGAGAAATGGGGAAATTTTTAGCATTAATGTCACTATTTGCGAAGTTAAATTCACAATCAGCGACAGCTTGTTCAACGGTTTTGGTGTAATCAACGATGAGTTTAATGTCATCAGTTGATTGGAGAGGTTCATTATTTTCTTCAATCTTGCCATTAATCAAGGCAATGACTTCGGACAGAGACAGAGAAAGATTCTTACTTTCTATAGTCTCGAAGAATTTCTGTAAATCGGACGTTTCAATCTTCATGATTTGGGGTGTTTTATATATGATTATTATTTATTTTTCAATGTTCAATAGATTCATTATAGCATCTCTGGTTATTTTTGTCAATACAAATAGGGCTCTACGTCGAAAAGTGTGTATAAAAAAGAAGAATTCTGTTAATATATTGGTGAATATAAGCCAAAAATTAACAAAATCCTTCTATGAACAATTTTACAAAAAACTTCCTGAAAATACAAGGGTATAGAATTTTGGAAATAAAAAACAATAAAAAAGATGAATTAGTCATTAGAATCAAAAAGAAGGAAAATCGCCGGTGTCGTTGTCCCAATTGTGGCAGCAACCGGATATCTTGCCATGCCAAGGGAAAATATAGATTAA
>MNUV01000048.1 GCA_001871235.1 Candidatus Falkowbacteria bacterium CG1_02_41_21 | reverse complement strand
TAACTGAGTTCAGAAATTATATTAATTACCCGGAACTAAATTTGCCTAACACCACTAACTGCATGGAATCTTTTAATAATATAATCAGAGACAGATGTAAATATCAGAGAACCTCTAAATCACTTCAGTCGCGTTCCGTGGCCTTAACCAGAACTAAATTTAGCATTACTTGCAACAACAAAAAGATTAACAATTTTCAACATAATTAATTCACACATCCCATATATGACTATTAATAAAAATGTTAGTCAAGTTCTAATTTTTCCGGGCGAAACTTTAGTTGATCTTTTATTTGAAAAAGGTATGACTCAGGCAGAATTAGCGGATAGAATGGGGAGACCGCTAAAAACAATTAATGAGATAATCAAGGGCAAGTCAAGCATTACTCCGGATACCGCCATCCAGTTAGAGGGCGTTTTCTCTGTTCCGGCCAGTTTTTGGTTAAATTTAGAAAGTAACTATCAATTATCCTTAGCGCGCTTTAATTTTGAAGAAAATTTGAGAGCTGAATTTAAAATTTCGGAAAAATATCCCTATAAAGAGATGGCTAAATTAGGATGGATCCCGCGTAATAATGAGACTAAAGACATTGTCCAATCTTTGCTTAATTTTTTTGGTGTTATATCTTTGAAAAATATTATTGAAAAAAATATTTTTGCCGTTGGCGCTCAATATAGAATTTCTGCCAAGAGGGGATATTCCACGGAGGCCATTACATCTTGGTTGAGGAAGGGCGTATTAGAGTCTCAGAAAATTGAAACAAAAGATTTTGATGAAAAAAAACTTAAGGATAGTTTGCCCGATATCAGGTCCTTAATATTAAGTAGCCCCCAAGATTTTATACCGAAGATAGCCAAAATTCTGGCTGATTGCGGGGTTGTCTTGGTTGTTTTAAAAAATTTAAAAAATGCCCCAATCAATGGTGTTACCAGATGGATTTCTCCTAAAAAAGCCTTGATCCAGATGAGTATTCGGGGGAAATATGCTGATATTTTTTGGTTTTCCTTGTTCCATGAAATTGGACATTTGTTGCTCCATAGAAAGAAGGATATTTATGTTGATTTTGTGGAAGATGATTACAACAAAGAACAGGAAACCCAGGCTGATGAGTTTGCTTCGAATATACTTATACCAAAGGATAAGTTTGAATCTTTTTTGAATAGTTTTAGAGTATATAAAAATGTTGATTTATTGAACGTTTTTGCTCAAAAAATAGGAGTTAGTGTTGGGATTGTTGTTGGTAGACTACAAAATGATGGAATAATCAGCCGAAATCAGTTAAACAGTCTGAGGGCTAAATACAAACGGGCCAGTTAATTATGTCTAACCTTGGTTTTTTGATTGTCTATCAATGATTTTTTTGTTATAATGGAACTAGCTTATTTTTATCAATATGAATAAAAAAATCATAACTCTTTTCTTGCTTTTTGCCTTTATTTTAAGCTCCGGTTTTGGTTGTAAACAAAGCGCTCAACAGGTCCAAAATGCGATGAAGCCGGTGGCTCTTACCATTTGGGGCGTGTGGGATAATACGGAAGATTTAGCCCCGATGATTACCGCCTATAAAGCGCTTCATCCATTTATCACCGTTAACTATCGCAAGTTCCGTTATAGCGAATATGAAGCGGAATTGTTAAATGCTTTTGCGGAAGATCGCGGTCCGGATATTTTCTCGATTAATAATACTTGGGTCAGAAAATATCAAAGTAAATTAATCCCGGCTCCGGCTCAAATTCCAATGGTCTATCCGGTGACTCAAGGGACTATTCAAAAACAGATTGTGCCGGAAACTAGGATTACTCAAAGTCTGACGCCGAAAAACGTCAAAGATATTTTTGTGGATACGGTTTATGATGATGTGATTATTGACGGTAAATTGTATGGCCTGCCTTTATCGCTGGACACTCTGGTGATGTATTATAATCGTGATTTATTAAATAACGCCGGTGTGACCGATATTCCGGCTTATTGGAACCGGGAATTTCAGCAGACCGTTAAGCGACTGACCAAGCAAGATTTGAAAGGTAATATTATCCAATCCGGCGTAGCTTTGGGCGGCAGTCGCAACATCGAAAGATATAGTGATATTTTATCAGTTTTAATGATGCAAAACGGGGCTCAGATGATGACCAACGGCAATGTCTCTTTTCAATTAATCCCTCCCGGGTCGACCGACACCAGTTATAATCCGGGTTATTCCGCCTTGCGTTTCTATATGGACTTTTCTAATCCAGTGAAAGAAGTTTATTCTTGGAATAATGATTTGGACAGTTCGATCAATTCTTTTGTCAGCGGTAATTTGGCTTTTATGTTCGGCTACGCCTATCATTTGTCGACCATTAAAACTCGGGCGCCAAAATTAAATTTTGGCATCGCTAAATTGCCTCAGATTGAAGGGGCCCCGGCCGATACCAATTTTGCTAACTATTGGTTAAATGTCGTTTCCAAAAAGAGCCAATATACTAACGAGGCCTGGGATTTTGTTCAATTTATGGCCAAATCTGAGCAGGTTAAGCCTTACTTAGCCGCCGTTAAAAAGCCGACTGCTCTGAGGTCGCTGATTAAAGAACAGAGGGATGACCCGGAGATGGGCGTTTTTGCCGATCAAGTTTTGACCGCTAAGAGTTGGTATCGCGGTTATAACGCCATCGCGGCCGAAGAAGCTCTGGCCGACATGATTGATAGTTCCATTGAGGATGAAACTAAAATCCCGGATGCTATCGGTTTGGCGGCTAGTCGCATCCAACAAACTTTGAGTCAATAATTTATTAATATGAAAAATATTTTTAACAAAAAATTTTTATTAGCTGTTATTTTTTCAGTTGCTTTCATTTTTATGCCATATTTAGTTTATGGTGCGGGTATTATACCACCAGAGACAGGATCGGTAGGTGGCGTGACTTGCCCCGCTGGCCAAGAAGGTCGTTGCGGCAATTATACTTTAAATGATGGCGTACAACTAATGGTTAATGTGGCTCAGTGGATTTTAGGGATTGTCGGATCACTGGCTTTGTTGATGTTTGTAATTGGCGGTTTTATGTTTTTAATTTCCGCCGGTAATTCTAAGACCGTGGAAACGGGTAAAAATATTATTATTGGCGCAGTTGTCGGTTTGATCATCGTTTTTTGCAGTTATATGATTATTAAATTTTCCATGGCGGCGATGGGGCTTAATTGGTCCGGGACGACTTTGGTCCCGACAGCTATTAGCCCGGTTACTACCGTTCTTCCGGCCGACGAGCCCTGTGTGCAACAATATGGTTTGCAAAATTTTAGTTGTATGATTAATACCAATGGCCATGATTGTAAGACCGGCCTGTGTAGCGGGGCCGCCAATATTCAATGCTGTTTACCAAATTAATTTATGACCGCTTTCATTGCTCGCCAGGTATTATCGGAATACAAAAGCATTGGAGACCAATTACGTTTTACTCGTTTGCAAAAAGGGTTTAGCTTGGAAGAAGTTTCCGGCAGATTGAAGGTCAGGCTGGAGTATCTTCGCGCCTTAGAAGACGAAGATTATGTTTTGCTTCCGGGGGGTATTTACGGTAAGATTTTTTTAAAAAAATATGTTAATTTTTTGGGCTTGGATTATAAGAATATAGTTAAAAACTTTGTTAAAGAGAGAAAAATATATTTGAGCGAGGCCGATGATGTTTTTTCCAAGAAGGTTATTAAAAGACATAAGTTAATCATCTTTCCTAAGGTTTTTCGCAACATTTTAATTATTCTGGCCATTATCACTTGCGTTCTTTATCTGGGAATTTATTTAAAGAAGATTACCGCCGCTCCTAAATTGGCGATTATCGAGCCGACCAGCAATCAGGTGCAGAAAGAATTGAGTATTAACGTCCAGGGAGAAACTGAACCGGAGAGTGAGGTGGCTATTAACGGTCAGTCAGTTTTGATTGATAAACGAGGAATGTTTTGGCAGACTATTGTGTTAAAAAAGGGCGTTAATATTATCGTGGTTAAAGCTAAAAAAAAATATAGTCGGGAACAAACAGTCACCCGGCAAATATTAGTGGAATAAAAATATGATTACTAAAAACAGCTTATTGAACATTGATCTGATTCTGCGGGAGTTGCCGCCAAAAAATAATTTGCAGGTGGCTGATTTAGGTTGCGGTAACTTTGGTTTTTTTATTTTTCCGCTTGCTACTTTAGTCGGAAAACATGGCAAGGTTTATGCCGTTGATATCATCAAAAGTATCTTAGATGATATTTCCCGCCGAGCGCGTCTGGAAAATTTGCCTCAAATCGAAACCGTTTGGAGCAATTTAGAAGTCTATGGCGCCACTAAAATAGAAGCCGGACAATTAGACGCCGCTTTGCTCGTGAATACCCTCTATCAGGCCGGAAACAGCCTTGACATGTTGAAAGAAAGTATTAGAATGATAAAAACGGGCGGCAGATTAATTATCGTGGAGTGGGATGATGAATATCCTTTTGGTCCGTCCCAGGAGCAACATGTTGATTCTGCTAAGTTAAAGACGGCTAGCAGCAAGTTAAATTTAGAATTAGAGTCGGAATTCCGCCCCGGGAAATTTCATTACGGTCTGGTTTTTAAAAAATTAATTTAAAATTATGGGAGATCTGTTAACTTTACATTTTTGGTTTAATTATTATTATATTCCTTTGTCCGGCCGGGCTAAGATTATTTTATTGGTCTTGGCCTTGATATTAGTTGTTGGAATGATCGTGATGTTTTTCTTGAAGAAAAAAAATGATTTATATTCTAAATTGCGCCGGAGCTTGTTTAATTTTTTTCTTACCAACACCATTATTTCCATTTTTTTAGCCTTCTTTATCTACGAAGAAGTCCCATTTTTCTCTTCCCATTTCTGGTTTTTGCTGGTACTGATTGAAATGATTATTTGGCTCTGGGTCTTATGTAAAAATTTTCTAAAATTTCCTGATATTAAAAAGAGAATAGCGGCCCAAAAGAATTTTAATAAGTATTTGCCCAAGTAATTTAAAAAAATTGAAATATATAAAAACAGCCACTAGCGTGGCTGTTTTTAGTTTTGATGATGGGGCATTTTTTTTACTCGGTGGCGCAATTTTATCAGATTTTTGAACATTCTGGTGGAGTCATATAGCAACTTGACCTTGCTTTTGCGCTTGTCATAGCGATTTTCTTGCCAGTCGACCGGAACCTCCTTAATTTTATAACCCAAAGCTCGGCTGATAATAATCATCTCGGTGTCAAAAAACCAGTGTGGATCTTGTAGGTGGGGAGCAATCGCCACGAAAGCTTGCTGACTGATAGCTTTGAAGCCGCATTGCATGTCGGACAAGTGATGCTTTAACAATAAACGAGATAAAAAGTTGTAAGTCTGGGAACTTAATTCGCGAATAAAAGAGCGTTTAATTTTAGAGTCGGGCAAGAGGCGGGAGCCGACGACTAATTGGTAATCATCGTTTAAAATCGGTTGAATTAATTGGGGAATAGCCTCCAGAGAAACGGCCAAGTCAATATCCATATAAACAAAAATGTCGGCGGAACTTTTTAACCAATAGCGCTTCAAGGCTTGACCGCGACCGGGCTCGCTGATATCGGTGAATTTTATTTTATCCGGATAATCAAGACTTAATTTTTTGGCAATTAAAGGAGAAGAGTCAGAAGAACCGTTAATTACAATTACTATTTGCCAGTCAAAGGGAAAATTTTGGTCAATTAAAAAATTGTATAGTTTTTGAACACTATCAGCTAAAATGGTTTCTTCGTTATAAATCGGTAAGCAAAATTCAACCAGCATATTATTTTTTAACGGCATAGCCATAGAGACTTAAGCCCCATGGGAGTTTAAATCCCAATTTAGTTTCGGCCGCCAGTATTTGGTATAGGCTATAATTTATAAATCTGGGCAGGGGCTTGGTGTCGGAGCTGGCTTTATTTTTGCGGTTAATAGTTTTTTTTATTATTCTCACCACCACTATGGCCGGAAAAAGCCAGGAGTTCCAATAATTAATAGTTTGAAGAGTTAGTCCGGAGGCTTTGATTTTAGCGATAATCTCCTTTTTACTATAACGACGATAGTGGCTGGCGGCTCTATCGTGCGGTCCAAAGAGCCAGGGGCAAGCCGGAACGCTAAAGAGCAGAATGCCGTTTGGTTTTAAAGCTTCAAATATTTTTTTTAGGGCCGAGGCGTCATCTTTAATATGTTCTAGAACATCAAAGCAGGTAACGACTTCCACGGAATTTTTCTCGAGGGGTTCGGTGGCAATATCAAAAACTCGGGCCGGCCATCCCGATTTTTTCACCAACTCGATGCTTTCAGGAACAATATCTAATCCTTCAACCGTGCCAAATTGAGTCAGGAGTGGTAATTGGATGCCGGTGCCGCAACCAATTTCAATTATTTTTCGATTAGGGTCTCGGACGGGCAAAGCTAAATTTAGCAAATCGTTAATTAATATCCGGCGAGCTTTATACCAAAAATGTTCTTGGCCGGTTTGATTTAATTTTTGGAAGTCGCGGTAGTCCATATTAGCGTAGAATGAGGTAATAAATTAATTCTAGAATGGTTATGGCGTAAAAAGTGATCAGATAACCTTTTCGGTTGCTCAAAGAGTAGCTTATTAATAATAATAGCAGGAGGAAAGTAAAATACCAAGGCATCAGCCAGGAAAAGAAGCTGGCGTAAAAGGCGAGGATAATTAGAGTGCCATAATTTAGTAATTTTTTAACATTTTTCTCTCTCCATTCCCTGATGATTTTTATAGTCATGAATAGTAAAAATCCTAAGAACAATATCTGGCTGGTTAATATAGCCGTGGTCCAGGAGTGGCTCATTCCCATAGTTGTTAAGAAACTGTAGATAAAAGTGATAACTGGTGATGATAATAAATAATTTGTAAAATGCATTTGGCTGACTATGGGGTTTAGAATGATTGAAAAATTTTGCCAAAACGGTAAATAAGTTAAAAAAACTACACTCAAAAAGAGCGGTATTGATAGCCCTATAAATAACCTCTTCTCAGTCTTGTCTTTCAGGCGCCAGAGCAGAGCTAATCCCCAAACAGGCAGAATGATTAGTGGGATAAATTTAATTAATATTCCCAGAGTTAAGAAAAAAATGGACAATAAACTATTCTTTAAACTGGGAGTTTTTTTCCATAAGAAGTAAAAGGCTAAGAGGCAGAAAAAAATCATTAGAACTTCATTATGGCCATTAATTAAAAATTCAAATAGAATTAAAGGATTGAGAGCATAGAGCCAGGCGAATCTTCTGCCTAGGGTTTTATCAACCAACCAAGTATTGGCGATATGCAGAGTGGCAAAGAAACCTTTAAATAACAAAATACTGGCCAAGAGATTAGTTTTGAAGACCAAGGATAAACTGCCGGCCACTAAAGTAAAAAGCGGTCCATAAGAGCTGGTATAACTTGCCCAATGGTTGTCTTTTAGAAAAGGATAAAAAGCGTCGCCGGTTAGTTGGCTATAGGCGGTGACATAGGGGCTCAATCCATGGATGGCAAAAGTTCGGGCCTGAATTAAATATAAAAAGATATCGGAAGCCCCGATGGGGAAAACCCATATCAAAATTAAAGCCAAAATAATTAACGCTCCTAAAATAATTG